>CAYMMQ010000029.1:15733-21450 GCA_964391585.1 uncultured Ectothiorhodospiraceae bacterium | reverse complement strand
TTAAGTTTTGACTGATTATCGTCCCATTGCATAAGTTGCTAGGAAATGTTTCAAGCTAGGCAGCAGATCAAGTCCTAATAAGCCGATATTTCTCAAAGGTGTTAAGGGGAAATACTGATTAGAAAACAAACGAATTAAACTATCCGTTGCTGTTTGTACTCGATAAATATCTTTACTACGCTGTTGCCAGTACGCTTGTAACATGGCTTGGTTTGGATCAAACTTTCCTTGATGCTGTTGGATATTATCCGATATCGCTAAAGCTAAGGCTTCTACATCTCGCAAACCTAGATTTAAACCTTGTCCAGCCACCGGGTGAACGGTGTGAGCCGCATTGCCAACAAAACAAATATTAGCAAGGTTTTCAACAGATTGTTGATCTAAGCGTCTTAACACTAAGGGGTAAGAAAAACGCTTACCGACGTCAAGCACCTTGCCTAAGCGATAAGAAAATCGTTGTTGTAAAGCTTGTTTAAACTGCTCATCATTGTAAGATAAAATTTGATCTACATCCTGCTCTTTTGCTGTCCATACTAAGGAGCTACGAGATTGCGTTAAAGGTAATAAGGCTAGAGGTCCTGAATCAGTAAAGCGTTCATAAGCCATACCCTGATGAGAATATTGCATTTTTACATTAGCAATAATCGCCGCTTGAAAATAATCTTTGATGTGTAATGGTTTATCCAAAAACTGATGACAAAAGGAATTATCACCATCGGCAGCGATTAATAAGCCAGCCTTAATTTGAAACTGCTGAGCATCTTGTTGTAAATCAACCGTAACAATATCTTGCTGATGATCTAACTGAGTGATTTTTGCAGGAGTAAATAAACGGATCGATTTTTCCTTTTTCACTCGAGACAATAAACAATTTCCCAGAGCACGACTTTCAACCACATATCCTAGGGCCTCAAGTTGGTAATCTTGATGACTTATTTGACTGCAACCAAAATGACCTCGATCAGAAATATGAATTTTTTTTATCTCTTCCACTACTTTATTTGAGGAGCTGTTCAATTCATCCCAAATTCCCATGGTTTGGAAAATGGTCTTTGATCCTGCTGACAAAGCAATACAGCGATCATCAAAGTGACTTTCGCTTGGCGTATTTTGATATGATTTTTTCTCGATCATCGCTATTGACAGCTTATTTTTAGCGCCTAGCAAGGACAATATTTGCAATGCCATGCTACAGCCCGACAAACCAGCACCAAGAATGATTACGTCAAAAGAGTAAGAGTTCGTTTTCACCTGAAGTCGCTTTTAAATAAATTTAGTTTGACAGCTGCATAAAAAACTCAATATCAGAAATCGATTTAATCAAAGCCTGAGTCAATACTTCATATCCATCTTCAGTGACTAAGATATCATCTTCGATACGAATACCAATATTCCACCATTTTTTATCCACTTTTTTATTTTTTCCAATATAAAGACCTGGTTCTACGGTCAGTGTCATACCCGGTTCAAATACTCGCCACTCCCCGCCTACTTTATAATCACCGACATCATGTACATCCAGACCTAACCAATGACCGGTTCGATGAACATAAAAATCTTTATAAGCGCCATCAGCAATTAAGTTCTCTACCTCTCCTGATAATAAACCCAGCTTAACCAAACCCGTAGTAATCACTTCAACGGCTTTAAGATGTGGTTCATTCCAGTGATTACCCGGTTTAACTTCAGCTATTGCTGCCAACTGTGCATCTAAAACCACTTGATACAATTGTTTTTGTGCTGGACTAAACTTACCATTGACAGGAAATGTTCGGGTTATATCACTCGCATAACCCTGATATTCCACACCAGCGTCAATCAAAACCAAATCACCACTCTTTAACACTTCCTTATTATCAACATAATGTAGAATACAGCCGTTTTCACCACCTCCAACTATACTGGGGTAAGCCCAGTCACGGCATCCATTTTGATAAAAGGTATGAACAATTTCACCTTCTAATTCATATTCATACTTGCCTGGCTGACAATATTTCATCGCTCGCTCATGCGCTGCAACGGTAATAGTTGCCGCTTTTTTCATCCAGTTAATTTCTTGCTCTGATTTAAACAAACGCAAATCATGCAACAAATGATCTAATGCTACAAACTCACCAGGCACCACAATGCCTGAACGAGCTTTTTGACGCAGGCTATTCACCCAGCCCATCAGGCGCTGATCAAAGTCATGGTTTAACCCCATGGTATAATAGACACGTTGTTTATTTTCTAACAGTCCTGGCAGAATATCATCAATATCGCTATAAGGGAAAGAATCATCCGCACCATAAAGATTTCTTGCTCCTTGTTGTCCACTACGCCGTCCATCCCAGGTTTCTTTCACTTTATCTCGTTCACGGCAAAATAAGATAAACTCACCTTGATCTCGACCTGGGATCAACACTAAAACAGCTTCAGGCTCTAAAAATCCACTTAAATAAATAAAGTCACTATCGCCTCGAAAAGGGAAAACCACATCATTATTGCGTGTTTTTTCTAGTGATGTTGGCAAAATAATAATGCTTTCGGGATCTACCAGTTCCATTAACTGTTTTCTACGAAGGTAAAACTCTTTTGATATTTTCATTTTTTGTTGTTTAGTCATGAATTTTTAATGCTAATAATTAATGGAAAAAGCGTGCAGGGTTATTAATCTCCTGCTGACTCTTTTCGTGTTCTTGCTCTTGTTCTTGTTCTTGCTCTTGTGCTTCAATGTTAACAGTCGCTGCTTGAGGTTTTAGTTTAGATTTTGACTGTAGATAAGACTCTTCAAATACCAATAACACGCCCATTCTAACATATTCAGTTAATTCAAATAATGCGGCTTCATCTTCTTCATCTGTTTGCAAATCAAACTCTTTCGCTCGACTGATTTTAATTAAATCGGCAATAAAATCTTTTATCTGTTCACTTTTTAGCACAGTTTGACTCGCTGGGTTTAAAGCTAAACCATACAAAAAACTTTCTACCCAAACAGAAAAGTCATCAATACGATCCATAATGGCATCGTTTTCATTAATGGCTAATTGAAAATCTAAATCTTCAGCCAATAAACATTGCAATACATAAAAGTAAAAATTATTGACTTCACTTTTTGCTTCTAACGCCAAAGCATTTTGCTCATCAATTTTTAAATCTAATAAATCAAACCAGAGATAATCTTGCTTATCTGTTTCAAGATCAAATTGACTAGAACACAATATGCCCGTAAAAATACCATGCGCTTCTGCCAAAGAAGAACTCATTTCTATTTGTTGTAGATATGGGCGTAAATATTCGGCGATTTTTGCAAATGATGCTACATCAGTATTTATGGCGTGATTATCATCACCATCAAATTTGTGCTTATTTTGAAATTCACTAAACATAAAATATCCATTAAAAAAGAAAATTATTGACCCAAAAACCTAGTCATTTTAATATATACACATGCTAATTGGAAACATAAGCCCCATCCCGTTTTCTTTTTTAATACGAATAAATACCTTTTTATGAGATTTCAAACTCAATAACACTTGCATTTCCAGTAATTTAGCGTATAGTTTTAAAAAATTAGTCACGCTAGCGTTTTAGTCAGTTTTAACTGAAAAGTTAATTCAACACTAAAACTCAATAAAACTGTTAAGCGAGTAACTTTGCAAATGAATAAAACTAATACTACAAAGTTATCCATTGATAAACTTGAAACACTCGTTGACGAATTGCTACACCTTGTTCAACAGTTAAAAGAAGAAAATAATGGTTTACGCAGTAAACATTTAACACTAAGCCAAGAGCGCTCTCATCTTTTAGAAAAAAATGAGATAGCTAAATCTCGTGTTGAAGCAATTATTTCAAGATTAAAATCATTAGAGACAAACGAATGAGTGATAATGTACCCACTAATTGCACCATAAAAGTTCTTGAAAAAGAATATGCCATTAACTGCCAGGAAAGTGAGGTAGAGATGTTAATGGAATCTTCTAAGTATCTCAACAACCGTATTAAAGAAACCCGAAGTGCTGGCAATGTGACAGGAAGTGAGCGAGTCTTAGTGATGACAGCGCTTAATATTATTTATGACTTATTACAAATTAATGATAACAAATCAAATAATCAAGAAACTAGTAAAAAAATCAATAAAATTAATAATAAAATTGAAAAGCTGCTACACCAGAACCAGCAAATTGATCTCACCCATTAAAATCATTCTCATTTCAAACTCAAAAATTGTTTTAATCCGCTCTGCTTCTACGTTTTGTCACATTATTAACAAAAAAAACCTATTATTTCTACTTTATTAAAAATAATAGGAGATTTTATTTTTTTTATGCGTTATAGTATTACCCGTTGCATTGGCTCGAACTGTTTTTCTTAGAATCACCCCGAACACCCTTTCTCGGCATCTCTCTGAACCACATTCTGTGTCATTACACACTAATCTATTGTTTTAATTGAAATTTCGAGGAATTTATTATGAGTACAGGTACTGTTAAGTGGTTTAACGAATCAAAAGGTTTTGGATTTATCTCTCCAGCTGATGGTTCAGCCGACGTTTTCGTTCATTTTAGCGCAATTGGTGGCGAAGGCTTTAAAACACTTGCTGAAGGTCAAACTGTTAGCTATGATGTTGAAAACGGCCCTAAAGGCCTGCAAGCCACTAAAGTTCAACCTCAGTAGTTTTCAACCACATCTTTATATACTCACAATAATAAAATTGTTTTAAATATTTTTTCATACTCGCACATGACTGCTTAAACTGTTGCTACAAACATTTTTTTCAACTCTATTGAGTATATATCAACCATGTTATTCATTTATTGAATTAACATGGTTGTGTTTTTATAATTTTTTTATTGCTTGAGTGTCTAAATAACAAACACAGTCTTTCCTGCTAAATTCGATTTTTTTAAATTTCTTTCTATTATATAGAATGTTGTTAGCTAAAATTGTCACTAGCTTGGAAAACTGAGTAACAGCACTTCTAAGAATTTTGGTAATTTCATTGTTCACTAGCGTTTAAAACTTTTCAGCTTTAAACTTCTCACTGATCATAAAAGCCCATTTTTCGCTTTAAAAGTGTGTGAAGTTAACTTCAAATTAAATAACGCTTGATAAAGCTTTTACTCTGCTAACAAGCATTTAATGAGAAGACAATAAAATTTATCTTCAAGGAAAACGAGTATAGTTTCTTAGTATACTCCCTACCCCTTTTAGATTTACTCCATAATGACAGCAAGTGTCTTACTGATGTTGTCAATTATTATTTCTAGTCATAAGGAACGCAAATGAAAAAACTGTTTGTTGGTAATTTACCATCTAGCGCCAAGGAACAAGAAATTAATGACCTATTTTCTCAGTATGGAAAAGTTCGCTCAATAAAGATTGCTACTGATATATTTACCCAAAAATGCAAAGGTTTTGGTTTTATTGAAATGGAAGGGCATGAAGCCCGTGCAGCCATAGCGGGATTAAACGGAAAAGAGTTAAATGGCAAAAATATAAAAGTCAACTTTGAGGTGCCCAAAAAAAAAGGCAGACGTTAAAGCCAATATTGAAGTTAATCGTTCCTCAAGTAGCTATCATTAGGAACGATTAACACCATAAAGCAAAACCTAAATCTAAACCACATACAAAACTCATCGACTAACAGCTGTACCCCATCTAAATACCCCTTTTAATTTGTAAGTTACAACCCAGCTGTTTCCTGACTCATTAATACTCCTGACTCATTAATA
>CAYMMQ010000029.1:10880-15633 GCA_964391585.1 uncultured Ectothiorhodospiraceae bacterium | reverse complement strand
TCCTGACTCATTAATACTCCTGACTCATTAATAAAGCTAATAAATAGCATTTGTCATCACGATAACAATGATTAAAAAGATGACGCTTAAACCACTTCCGGCTTTAATAAAATCAGCCACACGATAACCTGCCGGGCCTTTAATCAAGGCATTCACCTGATTAGTGGGCAATATAAAGGAGTTACAAGCTCCCAAGGCAACGGTTAAAGCAAAAATAGCGGGATCAGCACCTTCAACGCCGATGGCAATATTTACCGCCAAGGGAACTAATAAAACAGTTGCTCCAACATTTGACATAATTAAAGTAAAAAGCGTTGCTAAAATGGCAATCGCTAACTGTATTACCCACACCGACATACCACCAACCACCAACAAAGTTTGTTCCGCTATCCACTTTGCTGTTCCCGATGTTTCCGTTGCTATTCCCAAAGGGATCAAACTAGCTAGTAAAAAAACGGTTTTCCAAGAAACCGCTTTGTAGGCTTCATCCATCTTAATCACGCCAGATAAAATCATTCCTATAGCTCCCGTTAATAAAGCAATGGATAAATGTATATCGCTAAAAAATATGAGTAATAGAGAAATGCTAAAAAAAATAGCTGCCCATTTAAATTTTTCGGTACGCACTTCTTCAATATGAGGGAACTCTGTGGTAACCACGATAAAATTATTATCTAATTGCAAACGGGCTAATTTTTCCCATTGAATATGTCCGACTAAGGTATCGCCCGATTGAAAGGTCATGCTACGAATATTTTCGCCTTGGCGGTAAGTCGTTCCATTACGATGAATAGCAATTAGACTAAAACCGAAAGATTTTCTAAGCCAGACTTCTCTTGCCGTTTTACCAATCAAGTTAGAACTTGGTGGTATAACCACTTCGGCAATACCCGACTTAAGAGATGATAGAGAGTCAGCAAAGGTACGCATCACATTACGCTTTTTTAATTTTTGCTCATAAACCAAAATACTGATTTTTTTTTCTGCTCCGAGAACGGCTAATACCATGCCTGCTTCAATAACACTGTCATAAGCCATTGCCCCCGAGCCAACTTTACTTTCTTGGCCACTATATTTTAAACCAATAGCTCTTACCCGATATTGATTTTCTATATGCCCTAATGTTTCACCAATCATGGGGCTATCATCTTGCACAACAAGCTCAAAAACAGCTTTATCAATGCCGTATATTTTTTCAAAATAATCCATGGTACTTGACGCTTTAGTCGCACTTTCACTCATTGTTTTAGGTAAAACATACAGCCCAAGCAACTTAAAGTATAAAATTCCAGCTATCACCAAAACTAAACCTATTGGCGTGACTGAGAACAAACTCCATTGATGCATTTCTAGTTCAGGGCTTAAGGTTGTATTAGATGCCAAAATGAGATCGTTTAATAAAATCAATGGCGAGGAGCCTACTAGGGTGACTGTTCCACCTAAAATAGTACAAAAACCAACAGGCATTAATAAACTTGCCATGGATAAATGGGTACGAGAAGAAATCCTCGAAGCAACCGGAATGAAAAGTGCGGCGACACCAATGTTTTGAATAAAAGAAGAAACAAAAGCAACAAATGTGGTTAAAATTGGCACAATTCGTTGTTCTGATTTACCACTTAAATTTAGAATAATGGTGGAAACTTGTGCCATTACGCCCGTTTTATCAAGCCCTGCGCCGATAATCATTACCGCAATAATCGACATAACCGCATTACTGGAAAAACCATCAAATAGGTGCTTATCACTGACTAAGCCTTGCTCTAAACCCATTAGAGGTGCGAATAAACTGCTTAAACCTAATAACACCATAATACAAATAGCGGCAATATCAATATCAACAACTTCAAAAGCAAATAAATAAATCGTTAGAACTAATAAAGCACAAACCCAAGCAATTTCAACTGAAGGAACAATATACGCCAAATAAACAGCTATCGATGCAAAAACAACAGCAATCAAAATACTCTTAACGGGACTTAATTTATTTAATTGTTCCATAATAAATAAGGATTTATATTTCTTATTTTAGGAAAATTGACTCTGTCATTAATTTTTCCACAAAAAGAGCCGATATAGAAGCGCCTAATTGCTTGGAAAAGTGCTCAATCACACTATCTTCATAACTAAACTCTTTAATCGTTTCCGCACCAATGACGACTCTAGCCACATAACTTGAACTACCCAATTTATCCACCAAGCCCATTTCAATGGCTTTTTCACCCGTCCAGAAATATCCACTAAATAAATTAGGATCCTTGCTTAATTTATCTTTGCGGCCTTTTTTGACTACATCAATAAACTGCTCATGAACATTTTTTAGCATCGCATTCACATGGCCAACCTCTTGTTCATTTTGCGGGCTAAATGGATCTAAAAAGGCTTTATGTTCACCAGATGTATACAAGCGGCGACTAATACCTACTTTTTCCATTGCTTTTACAAAACCAAACCCATTCATAATCACGCCTATGGAGCCAACAATACTGGCTTTATTAGCATAAATCTCATCGGCAGCTGCTGCAATATAATAACCACCTGAAGCACAGACATCGGAAATGACAGCATAAACTGGAATTTTAGGGTATTTTTCTTTCAAACGATAAATTTCATCATTGATATAGCCCGATTGTACCGGACTTCCACCCGGTGTATTCATGCGCAAAATGACACCTTTGGTTTTTTCATCATTAAATGCGTCCCGCAAACTACTAACAATTTTATCTGCACTAGCATCACTATCGGCCGCAATGACTCCTTCAACATTAATCAAGGCAGTGTATTCATCAGTTAAACTTTCCATGCTGGCATCAATGGGATTGATAACTAAATAAATAATCACTGCAATATAAGCTGCAGCTAACAGTTTAAAGAAAATTCCCCAACGCCTTCTTGACTGTTGCTCTTTGATGGTAGAAAAAGCCAAGTCATAAATTAATTTATGTTCCCAATCCTTTTTTTTTGTCATATTGTCAAAGGCTTTTTTTGTTGCCTGGTTTTCAGCTGCATGATTTTCACTTGCATGAGCAGCTTGCGAAGTTTCATCATGTAAATCATTTAAGTCTCCCATAAAAGGTTCATTATTATCTGCTCTAGTAGACTTATCTGACGGAGTATTTTTATTATTATCCCAGGTTGACATAGTTTTTCTCTAAATTTAAATTTGCTTAACTGATTAACTGCCCATCTAATTGCTGTACTAGCGCTTGCAAATCTTTTGGTAGCGGCGCGCTAAAAGTAGAAGCATGATCTTTATTAGGCAACATCACTGATATTTGCTGTGAGTGTAAAAACAAACGGTTTAAACCCAAATTTTTTAAGCGTTGGTTAGCAGCAAAGTTTCCATATTTCCCATCACCTGCAATACAGTGATCAATATATTGCCCATGCACACGAATCTGATGTGTTCTCCCAGTGATAATTTTGACATCAACCAAGGTATATTGAGCATATTTTTTTAATGGTCGGAAAAAACTCGTGGATGCTTTACCGTCAGGGTCGATGGTGACAATTCGCTCACCCGATTTTAAGGTATTTTTCTTTAATGGTTGATTAACTTTACGCTCACCACCCTTCCAAGCCCCACACACCAAAGCCGTATAATGTTTTTCTGTTTTATTATTTCGTAGCTGCTCATGCAATGTCGTTAAGCTAATACGGTTTTTTGCAATCAAAATGCAACCTGATGTAGCCTTATCTAATCGATGCACTAACTCCAAAAAAGTTTGTTTTGGGCGCATTTTTCGCACCGCTTCAATCAAGCCGTATAAAATACCACTACCACCATGGACTGCTAAACCCGTAGGTTTGTTCATAACCAGTACATTATCATCTTCATAAATGATTGTGGTTTCTAGCATCTCCAACAAACTTTCATTAGGGTTAAGAGTTGTTGTTTCTTGAACCTTAACGGGAGGTATGCGTAATTGATCACCAAGCTTTAGCTTATATTCAGGCTTAACCCTTTTTTTATCAACCCGAACCTCACCTTTTCTGATAATTTTGTAAATATGGGTTTTCGGCACATGATGTAAATAACGGATTAAGAAGTTATCAACTCGCTGTCCTGATGCGTTTTCATCTATTGCTAAAAAGTGAACCTTATTGGGGACAGTTGTAGTCATTGTTATTATCATCGTTAAAAACGTGGATTATAGCAAATTTTAGCGATTGATTTAGAATTAAATCATCATTACCTTTTAGATAAGAAGTAGCTATATTAAATATTTGATACGGTAATCACTTCTGCCGGCCTTATAACGTGTTCGCCTCTTTGATAACCATCTTTAACAATTTCAATGATAAAACCATTTTCATGATGCACATCTCGCTGTGTTTCAACTATTTTACATAAACCAGGTTGAGCTATATTATCAGCTAATTCAATGATATTAATCCCATCATCTTCAAGGTTACGCTGTATTTTCCTAAGTACCGCACGACAACTTTTAATGCCTCGTGTGTTAGTTTTATTAACTTGCTCTTCATTTATGTTTTCGCTTGATAATTTATTATCTAACGTCACAAAAATATTTTCAAAAGAATCTATCAACTCAATGAGGGTTAAACTACTATGGCGTTTATTTTTCTGTAACAAATTATCTTTGTCATTTAATTGTTGTCTTAACGCAACTATTTCCAGTTGAAACTCGATCAGTTTATTTTTAAGCAGTTGTTTTTTCATTATCAAAATTTAATATATCGGGGATAGATAAGTGTTCAATGAGATTCATTTGTTTAGTTTTCTGTTTAG
>CAYMMQ010000029.1:0-10780 GCA_964391585.1 uncultured Ectothiorhodospiraceae bacterium | reverse complement strand
CTTTCTGTTTATCATTAGCATCATGACTCAGAAAAGCATATTGAAATTCATTAACCGCTCTCTTAAGTGGGTTAAATAAGACTTTTTGAGATTCTGCTATAGTTCTTGCGTCATATTGACGCTTTTTCATGGCATTTACCACCTGTATTAAAATCTCTTTTTTCTCTGCATCTACAGGAACATCTAGAACTAAAAATGGATTACAACTAACTTTTTTCTCGTTCAATTTCCTCTCCTATGTTAATAGTAACAGGATGTTGTTTGTCAACATAACGACAATGTTGATAAAAACGCTCAAGCTCCATTATTTTTTCATTTCTACTCAGCAAAACAATATCCACAACCCAGCTTTTTATAATATCAAAGAATACATCCTTGAGTTCCTCATCATTACTTTGCCTAACGATCTTGGCTGCTTGATAACAATTACCTTTCGAAAAAGCCTTGTGAAATTGTTCCGCATATACCTCTGCTGTATTTTCTTGCTGGAATTCCTTCGCGATATGACAGTCTGGGTCGAAACTTAGTGCTTTTTCAAGCAATTTGTCGACCTGTTGCGTGGAAAAAGAGCCGGAAAAATTCATATACTTTACTTTCATGGCTATGGTATAAGCAGTTGCCTGGTAAAATTTAGTGTCTTTAATCTGTTTGCTCAATATTTCCATGGTATTAGCCATAGAAGAATAAACTTTTAAATCAACCTGATAGGAAAAGACGAAATTAATTAATTTCTGGCTATATTCTGGATACTTCTTAATTAATGGCATCGCTTTAATAAAATATTTTTCTGACTTCACTGGTTCTTCTGACAACAGCCGAAACGCATATTGAAAGGCAATTTTTTCCTGACAATAATTGATTAATTCTGCTTCCAGAGAATGCATATGCGAAATTTTAGCAATACCTTTTAAGGCATTAAGTTCATCACCATTAATAGCTTGCAGCATACTGTCTGCTAATGGTGAAAAATAACAACAAAGCTCTAAAAACTGCTCTTCATCTAAATTATTGTTTTTTCCCATTAAATATTTTTTATTGCTAACAATAATTTGGTAAATGGCATCATTTAGATTAAACAACTGGGCAAATACGGGCGAGCAAACAAAAAAGTTATTTTTCAGATTACGCTTAAATGTTTTAGATTTATTGGCCAGTTTATGTAAAAGTTGAACTATTTGCTTTTCTTTTTCCCACAGCTCTATGACATGATGCGTTAATTGATGGCGTTGTTTATAGTCATCAACCAGAGATTCGAGTTGGGACAAGAGTTGTTGCTGTAACTCTTCCTGGAATTTCGCAAGATCCGTTTGCTCATCAGCTTTTTGAAAAGCAAATAAAGTATGTAATATTTTTTCATTATAAATAGCACTCAGATAAAAACTGATGGCATATTGTAGGTATTGAATATTTTCATGCTCACTGGCCAATCTAAAATAAAGTTTGGCATATAGTACGAGCTGCTCCAATGTAATGGCATCAGTATTAAAAGGATAAACAAGATGGTGGATTTTCTCATATTGTTGTTGTAGCCATAACTGATTCACATATAAGCTGTATAAGCTTTGAATAGAAGCCTTATATTCAGGCTTGTGTTGAAAATAACATAAGAACTCATAGTAACTTTTTAGAATAGTGACTATTTGTTGTGGTTTAACACGGATAATTTTTTCCATAGCGGCAGGAAGTAACTGCATCCACTGCTCAAATACTGTCTTTGCCTGTTTGTTTAAGGGGCTAATTCTAGACCATTGGAATAAGCCATCGATCAAATTATCCAACTGTAAATAGGCATATCCAAAATAATAGGCATCCATATCTGTAAAAGTTGCTGTATTTTCACTTTTCAAAAATAGCGCAATAGCATCCGAATATAATTTTTCCTTGACATAACATTGGGCCAGTTTATTGCTTATCTGTAAATTATCTGGGTCAATTGCCAGTAACTTTTGATAAGCAAGGAGCTGACTCTCTAAATCTTGCGCTTGTGAAAGTTGGGTTGATAATTGAGAGTAAAACAGCTTTTTCTTTAGTTCGCTAATTTTAGTTGCTAGCCATTGCTCTTGTTCCACTTCTTCACTCAGCATTAATGCTGCTTTTTGATAATGCTCTAATGATAAGGATAGCTTAGCTTTCTTTTCATAATTTCTGGCTTTTTTTATCGTATCCTTTCTCAGTTGCAAGGAAACTTGCTGCTGACATATCTTTATTTTTTCAGCAAATATTTTATCACTATTGACAAGCTGTGGGTTTAAGCGGATTACCGTATCAAAATATCGATTAGCTAGAGGAAAGTTTTTTTTACCATAAAATTCTTCACCTTTAAGCAAAGCCTGTTCAAGTTTTTGTTGTTGATTCTTATTCATGTGCTGTATTTGTAATTTGCTGATAAAGTTTCCGTATTTGATGTTGATTGGGATTAATAAGTATTTTTCCATAACTGAGGTGATTGTAAATAGTCAGTCCTGGATTCTCTTTTAAAATAACAGGATAATACTTCCCATGAACATAAAACTTTTTGGAAATTGACCAAAGTGTTTCATTTTCATTCGATTGATAAGCAAATGAGTTATCATCTATTATAAGCGTTTCATTCTTCTTGGTTTTCTCACTTAACTGACAATTTAGTGCTGATATATTTTCAACAGGCTGTACCACTATTTGCTTGGGCAGTACTTGTGTTTCTTTTTTGGCAATTAATAAGGATTTTTCCAATTTAATTAATTTATTGCTGATGTCTGTTAGCTGTCTTTGCTCCATACTTTTAATAACGGTAGTTTTTTTTATCCCTTCTTCATTCAAAACGTTGTTCTGTATCTTACTGTTATCGATTGTTTGTTGCAAATAGACTGTTTGCATTATAAACAGTAACACTGTCAATAATATAACAAACAGCCAGCGTTTATTTAAACGGATATTTTTATCGTCTTGTTTCGCATTATCAAGCTTATCTCCTACATTTTCAGCTAAGGGTTCAAGCAATTCATCCAATAGTTTAAAACAGCCCAAATCTGCATGACACTGCGGACACTGCTCAAGTTCAAGGCTTAAGCCTTTACCACAAACCGGACATTGAAGCATCTATCTTTAAAACCCTCTACTTTATATTTTTTTCTGGATATCTTTAAAGATATGTAATTCTTCGTTTTCAAATGATTTGATAACTTTCATGGCCTCGGGCAGTACTTCATCAACACATCGAATTATATCTTCCTCATTATCCGACGCCATAGCAGCTTTAATTTCAGAAATGGCTTTCATAAAATAATGAAATTTATTATTATCGATTTTCATCACCAGCTCCGCAGCTTGGGAAATACTTTGAAGCACTCCAAAAAAGGGGTATTTATCAATTTCACTCAATAAATTCTTTCTTGCTGGTAAAATATCTTTCCGTGCTGCTGTTTTTACTTTATTTATAAAGATATTTAACAACTTCTCAAATTGAGCACGTTCCTTATCATTCATAAGGTGGGAGCAATCATCAAAAAAACTTTCAGCATAGTTAATATTGCCATAAAAAGATTCATCATGCGCAAAAATATCCTTGGCAGTTTGCTGCATTTTAATAATATTCATGTGTATATTATTATCCACTTTCCCTGTTTTTAAATCGATCAAGCAATTGATTTGTTCAGCTAATTCCATGCTGCGATGTAAAAACTCATAATTAACATAATAACCTTTATTGGCTTTATTAACCTCATCAATTGACTTTTCAAGCTCTATAAATAATTGCTCATCAACACCACCTCGTGAAAGTGTTTTACTGATATGGGTATCTGGCATCTCTTTAATAACCGCTGAAACTGTAATAATATTATTGATATCAACCTCAAAATCAAGATGAATCTCAGCTAAGTCATTTTGTTCTTCATCGTCATCCAAATCAAAACGCAACCATAAGCTTCCAATAGATTCCTGTTTTTCATTAACGCCATTATAAAACTTTAAATGTGCTAATTTTTGCTTATTATCCATCAATCTAAAAGAAGCTTCTGTATTAAAGGGTAAAGGGGTGTTTTGTTCTGCCAGTTTATGCATATTTCCACCTTCAAGCTCAATAAAATAATCATGAGAGGAACTGTGCACTATATCTAACAAACCACTTTTACTCATATTTTCTTCAAGATCGAACTGGCATGATGCACAGATTTTATCATTTTGGCTTACTTGTGAACCACATTGAGGACACTCATAATAATCTGATAACCTATGAGCCAAGATCGCAGCTCCCTCGGCAATAGCTAACATTGGTCTAGGATGAAGCAATACCTTATCTTTACCAAATAATTGTTTGATCTCTTTAATTATCAATGGGATACTTGATGAACCACCTACAAGGATAACCTGTTCAATTAAGTCAATTTCAAAACCAATATCAGCAATTAATTTTTTACTCAGCGAAATAGTTCGTTCAACAAAGGGGCTTAATAACTCTTCAAATTTTGTACGCTGAAGGGTAATATCGATATCAATAATATCGCCATCTTCATCTTTAAGCAGACCTAATATATCGATATGCGCTTTTTCACTGCTGCTTAATTTAATTTTAGCCTGTTCTATTTTTCTTTTGATTTCCCCCTTAAAATAATTTTTATCTGCAGGCTTAAGCTTTTCTATTAATGGGAGAAGGCTTTCGATTTCATATTCTTTTTCTACCTCGGCATAAACATGTTTCTGGATCAGATTATCAATATCATCTCCTCCCATCCACATATCACCTGCTTTACCTTGCTCAATAAATTGCCCTTCAGCAATCGTCAGTATGGATATATCAAAAGTACCTCCACCTAAATCATAGATCAATACCGTTTTAGCTTCTTCATTCTTAAGGTTATCCACGCCAAACGATATGGCTGCGGCCGTGGGCTCAGGTAATAAACGCTGTACTTTTAAACCAGCCAGTGCCACAGCCCTGCGAGTTGCCATTTTTTGTTTATCATTAAAGTAAGCAGGAACTGTAACCACGGCATATTCAATGGATTCATTCTGTTTTTGTTCACTGTCTTTTTTTAATTTTTCTAAAATTATTGCTGATATTTGCTCAGGCGTATATTCCTGTTGATTTAAAGTAACACAGAGGCTATTTTCAGATGCATTTTCAATCGCTTTTAAGTGATAGGCAAAGCGTTTTACTGCTAAAAGTGCTTGTATTTCAGGATCGGAGTAACCTCTTCCCATAAGGCGTTTTATGGATGTGATGGTATTTCCAGGATCCTGTAACATCCAGTCCAGAGCGGGCTTTCCCACTAAAATTACATTTTTCTTATAGATGGGTAGTACTTGCATTGAAACAACAGAAGGCGTGAGTTGTTCACCCTCAGAATTAAGGATAATATCTGTATTGATTTTTTTAATTGCAACGACTGAATTTGTGGTTCCTAAATCGATCCCTATGGCTTTGGACATTTTTTCTCATCTCTGTAGTGGTTTTACAACATTTAAAATATGAACAAATTATAACAGTATTTTAATAGCTCACAAAACCCAATTCTAAATAGCATTGACAAATGGTAGTATTTTCTGTACAACGCTGTTATAGTTACGCTCGTCAGATGGTTTTGAGTTTAAGGAAAATATTCTTAACAATGCCTATGAATCCATTGATTTATAGCAATAAGAACTTCAAAAAACACCTTTTTATTATGTGTTTTAATTAAAGTACTTACTTAATTTACTATTTGGTAACAATAAACTATAAATAAGGATTAACGTAAACAAACTTATGAATAATTATTTATAGATTAGAATTAGTGATACTCGAGGAGTATCAAGCTGGTTTGACGACATAAAGAAAAGATACAAGCAACCAGTTTACAAAATAAAATTACAGAATTTTAATGCTTAGCTGGAAAAGGTTATCAGAAGAAAGATAAAGCAAGTTTTTTGCCTAAATGTTTAAGAGATAAAAACCAAATTACTCTAACTTATTAAGAATACAAATAAATTCTCACTTTAGGTGTTCATTCACCCAAGTCAATGGAAACTGTCTAGTAACATAAAAATGTTACCTAACTTGTTAAAAAAGTGGTTTAAATAATATTTTTGTTTCAATATAAGCTTGAATAAACTAAGCAAGACTGGAACAAACTATTACGAATAGATGATAGTATCGCATACTTATTTTTTAAAATAACGTGCTAATTATTGTTACTTATTCCAAGTTTGTTTATCAATATTACATTTTTATACTTGTAAACGTAGCTTTGCTAAGGCTAAAAAAATAAGTTGTTTTTTACAACTTATAAACATAGCTTATCTTCACTTTATTAACGTTTCACCCTCTTATTGACTCCCATCAGGTATTACTCATGACGTGATTTTTGTTTCATCTTGTCAAATAGATAGACATAAATCGCTTTACTATGCTCAAAACACTCGTAGTATTTTGCTACCAAACAGTTTTGAGTAAATTTTTTATGAGATAACACAAAACTATGAAAAGAATTTTATTTAATGCGACACAACCTGAAGAGCTTCGTGTTGCAATGGTTGATGGCCAAAAATTATACGACCTCGATATAGAACCTGCACAAAGAACACAAAAAAAATCAAATATTTACAAAGCAAAAATCACCCGTTTAGAACCAAGCTTAGAGGCTGCATTTGTTGATTATGGTGCAGACAGGCATGGGTTTCTTCCTCTAAAAGAAATATCCCCTGAGTATTTTAAAGAAGGTGTTGAAGCTAGCAGAAAAACAAACATTAAAGAACTTTTATTTGAAGGACAGGAAATTGTTGTCCAAGTTGAAAAAGAAGAGCGAGGTAATAAAGGAGCAGCTCTAACTACATTTATTAGTCTTGCTGGGAGATATTTGGTATTAATGCCAAATAGTCCTAAAGCAGGTGGTATTTCTCGCCGTATTGATGGTGAAAACCGTCATAACTTAAAAGAAAACATCCAACAGCTAACAACTCCAGATGATATGGGCTTGATTGCTAGAACAGCTGGAATTGGTAAAACTATTGAAGAATTGCAACTGGACTTAGACTACTTATTAATGCTTTGGCAAGCAATTGAACAGTCTCAACACAATAAAGCAGCCCCTTTTTTAATCTATCAAGAAAGTAATATTATTATTCGTACTATTCGAGATTATCTTCGTAATGATATTACAGAAATTATTATCGACGAAGAAACCGTATATAACGAAGCATACGAGTTTATGCAACGAGTAATGCCTCACAACTTGAGCAAAATCAAGCTTTACCAAAAAGACACTCCACTTTTTTCCCACCATCAAATAGAAATGCAAATTGAAAGTGCCTTTCAACGCGAAGTTGCCTTACCATCTGGTGGTTCAATTGTTATTGATCATACTGAAGCTTTGATCTCGATAGATATTAACTCGGCTAAAGCGACAAAAGGTGGCGGTATTGAAGAAACGGCATTACAAACAAACCTTGAAGCTGCTGACGAAATTGCTAGGCAATTACGTCTTCGTGACTTAGGCGGTTTGGTGGTAATTGATTTTATTGATATGTACCCAACGAAACATCAGCGCAGCGTTGAAAATCGTATTAAAGATGCATTAAAAGTTGACCGTGCAAGAGTTCAAATCGGACGAATTTCTCGTTTTGGTCTGTTAGAAATGTCTCGTCAACGCTTGCGCCCATCATTAGGTGAGTCAAGCCAAATCACCTGTCCTCGCTGTTCTGGACAAGGAACTATCCGTGCAATTGAATCTTTGGCTCTATCTATTTTAAGAGTCATGGAAGAGCATGCTATGAAAAAAAGCATTCATCAAATTATTAGCCATACTCCTGTTAATGTCGCCAGTTTCATTCTTAATGAAAAGCGTGAAGTATTAAACTCCATCCAGGAACGACATCATGTGAAAATTTGGTTAATTCCTGATAATGACTTAGTAACACCACATTATTCTATCAATGCTATTCACAATAATGACAAAGATAATGATAACTTATTCTTGAACAGTTATGAAATTGTCAAACCAGCTGGAAAAAATAATGATGTCAAAAAGATTATTCAAGCGACAAAGGAAGAACCATTGGTCAAAACCATTAAACCACAAAGCGAACCAAGTGGCAGTGGCTTAATCAAGCGCTTTTGGAATCTTTTGACTAATAAATCTTCAGCCTCAAATGACAATAACCTGCAAGCAGGACCACAAGAAGTCACTCAACAAGAGAATACAACTAGAAGACAAAAAGACAATAACCCGACTAGAAATGATAATAGAGCAGATAATCGCGGGAAAAATCGTAAAAAAGAGTCGCCTGAAAAAAATAAACGTAATTCTAACAAACCAAAAGATAATAACAAGACTACACATCGTCGTAAAAATTCCAATAAAGCAGTTGTAGAAAAAGCAGAATTATCCAGCAGTTCAACTACCTCTGCGAGTTATGCTGCTAATTTTGCAAAAAATAAAGATAACATTGCGTCTAAGGCAACTAAAGAAGTGAGTAATTCCGCTAATAATGAGCAAAACAGTACTTCTCAGCTTGTCGTTGATGATACAAGTAAGGCTAATGCTACAATAAATGATGAAGTTAAAACAAAAACTAGCACTAAAAAAGCGACTCGTAAACCATCAACACGAAAAAAAGCGGTTAAAAAAGCAACTGTTGAGAAAGTTACTGAAACGTCTGATAAGGCAGAGAATGCTAATGCCACAGATGTTGCTATCGACGGTGCTGAAGTGGTAGCACCTGTTAAAAAGAAAAGCACACGCAGAAGAAGTAGCACTAAAAAATCAACTGCAAAGAAAACTGTAGAAAATCAGACTTCAGAAAAAAGTAACAATACTGATGCTACAACAAATGCTGTTCAGGAAAACCCTGCTATTGCGGCCAAAACAGCTATTACAGCACCTTTATCTTCAGCGGAAAACACCAAAACCGTTGTGACAAAGGATAACGGCAATGATGCTCAAACAACTCCAACAGAGCAAGCAACTACTGGGAAAGCAACTGCAAAAAAACGCTCTCGTAGAAGAATGCGTACAGAAGTTAACCCCAGCGGTATATCTTCTGAAAGCAAGTTTATGCAAACGATGACCGATAAAAGAAACTCTCGAGGAAATAAAAAAAGTAGCTCTAACTAAGCAAAGTTCATTCACTTACACTCATTCTTCTAAGGTAAACCTCAGAAGAATGAGCTCTACCCTTCTGAGAATAAAACCAACTCATCGGCTACATTTACCAACAATCCCACAACAATTATCTTTTCAGCTTCAGATTATTTTAAGAAAGCATTTCTATACTAGACACAGTTAATCAAACTTGTTTAAAAAATTTAAACCACTAAAACTAAAAAAGGAATAATTATGTTATTAAAATTAATTCAATCAATTATAGCTTCTGCGACTATCACGGCTGCTGTTATTCTTAACTCAATTTGGATCTTTGAATAACCCAAGCAAGTACCTTAATGGTAAAATGAGAAGGCAGTGTTATTAAAACTAATGCAATCATCGCTACAGTAACTATTACTGTAGCGAGGTTTACCATTAGTTTTGCACTTTAACTAGCCCTATTTTTCTTTATTAGGCTATCAACTATTTTAGTTACCACCATATCAGAAGTAACATTTAAAGAAGTTCTTGCCATATCTAAAAGTCGATCAACAGCAACAATTAGCGCAAGATACTCAACCGATAATCCAATTTGTTTTAAAATAACCACCATCATAACAAGCGATGCACTTGGTAAGGCGGCAACACCAACACTTAAGGCTACAACCGTAATTCCCAGTAGCAATTGATCTGAAAAACCTAGTGTCACACCAGATAAATTAGCGATATACATCACAGCAATGGTTAAATAGGCTGCCGTTCCATCCATTGAAACAGTGGCACCTAAAGGCAATACAAAAGCTGCACTTTCTTTGCTAACCTGACCTTTTTCTTGTACCACCTTCATGCTAACAGGTAAAGTTGCAGCACTTGAAGCAGTAGAAAAAGCCATTAAAGGCACTTGTCGAATTGCTTTTAAATAATGATAAGGGTTTATTTTAGCTAATAAGCCTAAAATAGTCGGCAAAGTAATTAATCCATGGATTAATAATACTAACAATACTAATAACATGTATTTCCACAAGCCTAAAATAACATCAATACCCTGATCTGCCACCACATAACTGATCAAACTAAAAACACCTATAGGTGTTAATTTTACAATCCACTCTGCCATTTTCAACATGGCATTACTGATTGCAGTTGAAACCCCTAACAAGGTTTTATGCTCATGTTCAGGCAAAAATAAACTAGCAATGCCTAAGAAAATACTAAAAACAATGGTTTTCATCATGTCGCCACTGCTGAGGGCGGCAAAAATATTAGTAGGTATAAAGCTTAAAAACATCTGCTCTAAGGAAAAATCGCCTACTTCACTGGCCTTTTCATAAACTAAATTTTCCATCGTGGCAGATGAGACTACTTCGCCTATGGCGAAAATATCCATCATGCCAATAGCTAATAAAACGGCCAAAGCTGTGGTCACTAAATATAAAAAAATAGTTTTTAAACCTATATCTTTTAATTGTTGCAATGAACCCAAGCCTGATACCGCAGTAAAAATTGACGCTAGCACCAGTGGGACAACTAACATTTTTAACAAACTCACAAAGGCTGTGCCGATAATTTTCTGTTGTAAGGCAATTTCTGGCAGCACAATGCCAAATGTTATGCCCAGTACAATCCCCATCACAACTAAGGTATTAGTGGTGAAGCGTTTACCCAATAATTTTATCAATTTTATTGTCCTTTATATTATTAATTTTTTGCCAAAATCAATTCAGCTAGTTCTAAGGAAA
>CAYMMQ010000028.1:16392-22044 GCA_964391585.1 uncultured Ectothiorhodospiraceae bacterium | reverse complement strand
AACGCTGTCATAATTCCTAATTCCTAATTCCTAATTCCTAATTCCTAATTCCTAAATTATAAGAAACAAGAATAGCCTTAAATTAACTTCCAAAGAGGGGATTATAACATTAGCAATTCAACAAAGTCGAAGAATATATAGTAAATTATAATGATGAATAAAATATCAAAGTCGTATAAAACGCGCCTATTTTGCTGTTGACGTTTTAATTTGTTGTAATTTATAACCAAAACTAATTAAACGAAAATCGATGCGACGGTTTTTTGCTCGACCTGTTTTAGTGTTATTTGCTGCTATAGGACGTGTTTCTCCATAGGCACTGAGGCTAAATAAGGGTTGCTCTGACTTATTTTTTAATTGCCTCAGTTTATCAGATACGCTGAGTAAATATTTATAAGTATTTCTCGCTCGATTCATCGATAACAACCAATTATCATAACTATTTGAATCATACGGTTGATTATCAGTATGCCCTTCAATAAAAATAGCTTCAAGTTGCTTTTGTTCTATTTGAGCGCAAGGCAATTGTTGCTCTGATTCACTATAACAAGGCAAAATTTGGCTAAAAATATTAGCCGTTTTATTAAGTAACTTTTCACCTGTAGAACTTAGCTCTGCACTTCCCGTTGAAAACAACAATGAATCGGAAAAATGCAAAATGCCATTTTTATCATCAATGATCACGGGGATTTGTTGTTGTTTAAACTCAGCTCTTAACTCATTAAGCAGCTTCACTGGCACTAAACGGTTATTATTCACTTTAACCAGTTTATTCTCCAGTAGTTGCTTATGTTGTTCAAGTTGCAATTGCTGTTGTTGTGCTTCACTAAGTTGTTGTTTTATAGACTGGTAGTTTTGCTCAACTTGTGTAACTTGCTGTTCAAGTTGCTGTAAATCCGTAGTCAATTGCTGCTCACGATAATTACTTTCTTTTAACTTCTCCTGAATAGATGATAAATTTTTTAATAAACTATCTTCACTGCCCACCACGCGCTCATCACTTTTTAATTGCGAGCGATAAGTAATACTTAAGGTGCTAATCACTATTAATAATAAGAATACTAAACCAATTAACAAATCGGTAAAGGCCAACATCGGACTTTCTTGAATATCAATATTATCCAGCATTTGATCAGCCATTACCTCGGCCTTTTTTTTCTATTTTAGTTATGGGTGAATCATTCATTTTAGCGACGTGATGAATAGCTTTATACAAACGCCTGCTGGCGATACTTATCACCGATTGCAAGTGCTGAATTTCTTTTTTAATGCTACTAAATCCCATACTCGTAGAGATTTGCATATTTTGATTAATTTGATCTAACTGTTTAGAACGAAAAAGTGCTTGTTCATCTTTATGAGGGGTAACAAGCATTTTTTGCTCTATAGCACTATTAAACTCATACAATAATTGCTGTAGTAGATACCATTGTTTTTTCTCACGCCAAGAAAAAATAATTCCACAACCAATTCCGGTTAGCGAAGTGGAAAATTTAAAGGTAGCGGCGGCTAATAAGGTATGTAATGATTCACGTAATAGCGATAACTCATTGGAGATTAAACCCGCTGAAACAGCATATAAAGCAACTAATAAACCTAAAAAGGTAAAAAACAAACCAATTTGCACTAATAAGTTTGGTACGGTTTGATAAAAGCGTAAATTGATACGAGGAGCAATAATTTTTTGACTATTAAAAAAATAAGCAGGTGCTTGTGAGTAAAAATATTGTTTAGCGCCAACTTCAGTATGTGTTAAGGATTGTTGGAATAGATACCATTGTTGTTTTAAAACTGGAATATCTTGTACAGCAAGGTTAATTTGCTCAAACTTATCGGCAAAATCATCTTTTGTTACTTCATTTATTAGACTAACTGCTGTTTTTATTTGTTGAGTGATAGGTGCTAATAGATAAAAACGATAATAAAACCATAGGGAAAAAGCAAATAAGCTCAATAACAAAGAGACCAACCAAGGAAACAAGTCATGGTTAAGATAAGAAAGCAAGGTGTCAATCATTTTTTTGCATCAGCTAAGAAAATCCGTAATTAATATCGTCATTGATGGCGCATTATAATATAATTAAAATCAATCATCTAATAAAACATATTTAATACCCCTTTAAAGTAAAAAAGAGAAATTCTTGAACCCTATTCTAAGCTGTGTTTTTTTACTTCTTTTAAGCAATGTATTTATGACCTTTGCATGGTATGCTCATCTCAAAGAGTTAAACCAGAAAGTATGGATTATTGCGGCTTTAGTGAGCTGGGGCATTGCCTTATTTGAATATTTATTACAAGTACCCGCCAACCGTATTGGTTTTCAAGTACTAACTTTAGCCCAGCTTAAAATTATCCAAGAGGTCATTAGTTTAAGCATTTTTATTCCTTTTGCTGTTTTTTACATGAAAGAACCGTTAAAGTTAGACTACCTTTGGGCGGCACTTTGTATTTTAGCAGCTGTTTTTTTTATTTTTAGAGAAAGATTATATGGCGGATGATTTCAAAGCTATCTTAAAAAAATGTGAATTTGATGATTTTAGCTATCTTTGCAAGGTGCTACATAGCTATATTACGCTAGATAAACCCGGCAAACTGCAGCTATTACTGCTCAGATATCAACAATACCCTGATATCATCGTTCATAAAGAACAAATCATCAATGAAGTTGATCATCAGCTACGCTATTTCGGTTCTTCTAACCTTGCTTATTTTAAGCGAGCAGTTTTAACAAAAGACGGTGGTAATTCTGCGTCCATTATTGTTAATGATGTTTACGCAAAACTTCGAGTTAAAAGCAAAAAGGGACCTTCCAGTATTGAAACCCGACTGAAGCGACTGGTCAAGGATGTTGTGGAGCAAGAGTTACTGCAAATGAATGCCAAGCAATTAGCGCAAGCATTTGAGTCTATTGGCATGGGAGATGCAGATATCAACTCCATTATGGAAAAAATACATCAAAATGGTAAAATTGCCATTTTACCCGCTTTAATAAATATTTTAGGTCCTGAAATAACCTTAAATGTCATTGAATCCATTGTTGTCAATATTATTGCTCAAGTTACCGGCACTGAAGCCGCCAAACAATTAACCAAGCAAGTGCTAAAACGCAACCCCTGGATCAATGCTTTGGGCCCCGTTGTCTGGTTAATATCCAGTTCTTGGTTTGCATATGATATGCAAGGCCCTGCCTTTCGTAAAACGGTTCCTGCCTGCCTTTATCTTGGAATGATAGAAATGAGGCAAGGGCAAAGCATAAGGAACAGTGAATGCATTACTCAGATTGAGAAGATTGGCTGATATGATATTTAATAGCTTGATCAATCTCTTTTTGCGAATTTTCTAAAAAGTCAATATAGCTTTTATCATCATTAATATCACCATAAATATCAGCGCGAAGTTTCACTAGAATCGTTGTCAATTTAGGAAGCTGAATTTTTTTTAAATCAGTAATCACCCCTTTAATCATATTCAATAAAATCTGATGATTATCTTTGTGCTCTTCAAACCCAGGATAGTCATGAGGTTGCATATAATCTTCTTCAAACTTGAAATGCTCCCGAATCACATCTAGAATTTTTTCCAAGTTGTTTTTAATTACAGAAAATTCTGCTCTATTTTTCACCAAGTTCAGTAATTCTAGCAACATTTTACCTAAGGCAATGTGTTGCTTATTGACTTCATCAATATGTCCATCTAAGCTTTTTCTCAAAAGCGTATAAGTTGCAGCAAGAAAATCTTCTTGTTCAAATGGAGATAAAAGTTTTTTCGTGATATTCTCATCTTGGTTAAATTTGTCCATCACCTTATCAGTTCTTCTTCTAAGCAACATAGTCGGAACACCATGCCAATCTTCCCGGTGAAGGACTGCGCTAACCACTTGCTCTATATTAATTCCCATACTACTAACGCCGCTAATATAAGAATTAATAATAATCACATCAGGTGTATGAGTTTGAGGATCTTTAATGTAGTTTAAGGTAGCGACCCACTCAGACAAACAAGTACTACTAAAGAGTTCTTCAACTAATAATTTTTTAAGTGACGTTGCATGGGGTTTATCCGGTTCAATCAGTAAAATATTAAACTTGGATACATGAGAGCTCATGACAATACCTACGGCAATTCTGAAGTGAATATTTCACACATATAAAAACTACTCGCTTTTAGCTGGTTCATCTTCAGGAGCGGTTGTTTGGGTGGGATTCGTTTCGTCAGAAGGAATTTTTTTAACAAATTTTACCGGTTTTTCTAAACAGCTTTCCATTTTGCTTAATAAAGTTTGTGGCTTAAACGGTTTCACCATATAATCACTAACCCCTTCTGCAATGGCTTGCTGGACTTTCTCCATACTATTATTACCCGTTAACATTAAAAAAGGAATTTTTTGGGTTCTCTCATCGGCTCTTACAGCCTTTAACAGTTCCAAGCCAGTCATTATAGGCATATCCCAATCACAAATAATAAAATCAAAGCGTTTAATTTGCATTAAGGCGAGAGCTTTTTCGCCATCACTTACTTCGACAATATTAGTATAATCACCTTCTTTTAAAAACATTTTTATAACACCACGCATCGATGTCATATCATCAACTAATAGAATTCTTACTCGTTCAGGTAATATTTTCACAAATAGAATTAACCTGTAAATAGTTAGCTTTGTGCTTTTCTTAACATGCTTTTCATTATTTTATCATTGACGTAATACAGACCATAACCCATAGCAGTCATTCCACCAATAATTGCAAAAGCAGGGGCGGCGCCACTGAGAGTTGTACCCACAATGCCCAAGCCAATTCCGGCTCCTTTTAAGCTGAAACTGGTTGCTGACGTTTTTATTGCGGCCAACTTAACTCCTCCTGTGAAAATTTCGTCTTCAAATTCCCTTAATATCAAGCTTTCTCTCATTTTAGTTTTAGACTCTTTATTTAAACTAATATTTAATTTGAGTATATCCGTACTTTTAATCGTCAATCGAATAACAGTATAAAAAAGTTACATAACGAATGCAATAATTAAATATTGAAATTTGATTGGTAAAAACATTGATGGATTATTTGCTTCAATCAAGTTAAAATAGCGTTTTCTTAACTTATCAAGTAGATTCATGGATATTATTGCCTCTTGGATATGGAACCCTCTTTTTAGCTTTATTTACCTTGAAATTGGCTTGCTTATGCTCTTTTTAACCGGTTTTATTGCTTGGAGAAAGTTACGACCTCAACTCAGTTTATTTTGGAAAAATCGTCATACTGCAAATTCTGACGCAAAACATGAAAAGCACATTACGCCTATTAAAGCATTTGTATCTTCATTAGCTGCCAGTGTGGGCGTAGGAAATGTTGCGGGGGTCAGCACTGCCATTCACTTTGGTGGACCAGGTGCATTATTTTGGTTATGGGTTTCAGCATTATTAGGCATGAGTTTTCGCATGACCTCAACTTGGTTATGCTTACGTTATCAAGGCAAAGATCCTAATCACCCCGCTTATGCCACCCCGATGTCCTACCTTGGCCACTTTTTTACCCATAAATGGCGCTGGATCCCGATGAGTTTAGCATTTTTATTAATCTTACAAGGTTTTGTCAGTGCAAACTTAATTCAATCTAACTCAATGGCAGAAGCAATACATCAAGAAATTGACTCATCTCATCT
>CAYMMQ010000028.1:13864-16292 GCA_964391585.1 uncultured Ectothiorhodospiraceae bacterium | reverse complement strand
ACTAAGATTTAATTTTAGCAACTGCCGAGCTAATCAGGTTTTTACTATCCTTAGCGCCTTCTTGCACACCAATTTTGGTATATTTTCCAAGTGTCGCCACCCCTTTCCAGCCTGTACATGCTACCCCTGCAAGCCCACTAAACAAGTCTTCAATTTCAACTTCTTTAGCCTCTTTAACTATTTTTTCTTTAGTTTTTGCAGCCAATATTTTTTCTGAAACTTTTTCTTTTGTTTCGCCAAGGTATGCTGTTGCCATATTATACCACTCACTGGCTTTATTTGAGTTTGACTTAACTTTTTCCACCTCTGCATCTGATGAGTGAACAGTGTTCGCTGAAGATATAGTTGCATCACTTAGATCATTATTTACCTCTTTTAATTCAGCACGAATATCATTTAAATCAATTTTGGCTTTTCCATTCCCTCTATTTTGGTTTACAGACTCTAGTGCAGCATCAAAGCCTGATTTATTATCACTTAAATCTTCACTGTTTGTTTCAATTTCTTCTTTTACAGTGGTACTCATATCTGTCTTCTCCTCAAAATTATTTAGATAAATTACTGGCGTAGCCGTAACTGCTACATCATCAATATGGCATTGATCAGTAAATAGGTGATCGCAGTTTTCTAAAATGGTAATTTCAGATATTGCTATATCATCAGCCTCTGCCATAGCTGCTGAGTCATTATATTCTTCAAAATCATGCTGTTCATGATCTACTATGCTTGGTATTATAGAGCTAACCGGCATTTCGACTTTTGTTGTTTCTGATTCACGACTATCCTCAACAATTGTAGTCTTATTCATTTTTTCTAAGCTTACTTTCCCAGCTTTAGATTGTAAAAACTGTGCATAGCAATCATTCCAACTTTCTTTATTATTTGCTTTTTTAACTATTGCTACTGCATATTCATTGTTCGTGTTGCTAGTAGTTTTATAAACAGGGAGGGAAATACCTCTGCGTGAAGCAGGCTTTTTTTTCTGCATTTGCATCTGCAAAAAAGCCAGTTGAGCATTTTTGATTTTATCTGCTGGTTGCTTAGATATGTTTCCATAATTTTTTTTAGCTGACATTTCTTCATCAGAATTTTTATATGGAGCTACTGAGTTGGCTTTACTTGAAGCGGTTTTATCATTTTTTTTATTAACATCACTTCCCTGGCTAGAATCATCAAGCTCAGTCTCTACCATCTTGCTTACAGGATCTGCTCCTATAAACTCAGCAGGCTTAGTATCAATAATATCATGCTCAGCAGGCTTGGTTTCTTTAGTTGAAACAGGTTCAGTTTCTTTAGACTTAAAGTCTTCAGCTTTTTGGGTGGTCCCTAAATCCGTGTTAGCACCTTTATTTTTAGGTATTTCCCTAGCAGCTGATAACCATGGAGAAGCACTCAGTGATGAAATAAAATCAGACTGTTGTTTCCTGTCAACTAATGTGGTTTTATTAACGGGTGCATCTTTAGTTTTTTCAGCTGCTATATTACTTTTGTTTACCGGCTTATCACGAAGTAGGTTAAGGTTTTGCACGAGTAAACTTTGCATTGGAGCAATAGTTTGCTCTGTGGATTCATTGATATTGGGAACTGGCTGACTTATTGATGTTTTAGTCTGCTCTTTTTCTAGCAAAGGAATAGCTTCTTTGCTGGGTGCTGGTTTAATCACATCGACTGTAGCAGGTGCTTTAGTAGTGGGAGTTGTTGTTTCCTGCAAAGCCGTTTTATTACTCGCTTTTTTTCTTACTTGGCTTGCTGCTTTTTTTACCGTTTTTTTTCTTGTAGCTCTTTTCTTGCGCACCTTAGATACAGCAACTGTTTTATTCTCTGCACCATCAGGTTTAGGTTCAGTAGTTGCTGTGGATTTTTTAATCGCCATAAAATTTAATTATTTAGCTTTTAATATAGACAGTAAATCTAGCTTTCTTTATTTGTATTTCTATTTGAAAAACAGAATACTTCATTACACTAACAGCTTAGCAACTTATAACTAAGACTGTTAGCATAACAAGAAGAAGGAATTCTTTAGTACAATTATTTATAACGATAATTATTCTTCAGTTGCTAGCTCTGCATCCAACTCATCTTTAACAACAAAACGTTCTTCAATTTTTTCTACGCCCATATCCCAAAAGTATTTGGCACCCGTGCCAACACCAATTACCGTAACAGCAGAAATTAACACACTGCTACCGACCATGCCCGCAGCAGCTGCAGCTGCAGCTGTTGCCACACCAGCTCCTAGAGTTTCTTTGCCAACATCTAGTGCAGCTTCAGATTGACTTATTTCACCATTTTTAAGGCTTTTAATATTTTTTGCCGCTGCTGCAGTACCACCAACGATACCACCTAAAACACCAATACTTGCAGTTGATTGTGATAAATAATGTACTAAATTCATTTAACTCTCCTAAAATTAAGCTAATATAAAAAA
>CAYMMQ010000028.1:3059-13764 GCA_964391585.1 uncultured Ectothiorhodospiraceae bacterium | reverse complement strand
ATAAATAATGTACTAAATTCATTTAACTCTCCTAAAATTAAGCTAATATAAAAAACACCGTTATTATAACTATAAACTAAACTAAACTAAACTAAACTAAACTAAACTAAAATTTGTAATAAAACAAAAAATTAATTACTCCATAAAGGAAGTCCTTTATCATCTCGTATACTACATAAACGTCCGTCAACAATCAGTTCTTTCGCATAAAAGATATTTGTTTGTTGGCTATTACCTTGATTTTTTTCAATTAATTGAAAGGCTGTTCCTTTGACTAGCTTGTTATTCGCTAAAGGACAATGAATAAAATTTAAAAACCAATTAGGAGCCATAATAATTTCAACTGTCTCACCTGTTTGCGAACGGATCCATATATGCTCACGATCTAAACCATTGACAGATGTCACGTTTGTCACTTTTTGAATTAAACCAGCATAGTTTACTACGGAGTCTGCAACTACCGTATTATTATTGGTTAACCTTTCTTTTCCAGTCATATCGGCACGTTGCACTTGATGACATAAGGTACAAGAGTGGGTATTTCTTCCATCCTTATGTGTCGCAGGTGGGAATGCATCCGATAAGATCACGGGGGCCTGTTGCACCATATTGGGGGCAAAGTAGGTGTTATTATTTGCAATTGAGTTTACAGCTTGTTGATTGTTATTAAGTTGTTGATTCTGAGCAAAAGCAACTGGGTTCAAGTTATTGGTTTTACCCGCAAAATCAAATTGATTGTTTGGGGCAACAATTGGCTGCATCAATATATTTGAAGCAACACCTGCATTAACTGCATTATCAGCCTTAGGACTTCTTTGAAACATTTGGTTAATTGCAGGTACTGTATTATTACGAGCTAATTGTTGATTTTGATTATTAGCAACAACTAATGGGGTTTGCATAGATGTATATTCGGGCAAGTCATGATCCCAAAAATCATCAGGCATCATAGCTAATACCACAACAATAATAAAAAATAAGATTCCAAATGATAATATTCCAGTCTTAGCGTTCACATTAAATCCTATTTTTCTACTTCAATGGGAGCTAAACCAACAAAAATATCTTTAACATGAGGCTCTAATTCAATTACCTTATCAGCGATTGCCTTGGCTATCAGATCCCCTTCAAACACTTTTAATTGTTTATCAACAAACACTTCCATCTCTACGTGAACCTCTTCACCCACATTTCTACCTCTGAGCATGGATACACCTTCTACTCCAGGAGTTTCCAGCGCAATATGATACACAGATTTAAGATCATCAACTTCTATGGTAGTATCCATCAAGCCATAAATTGCCTCCATATTAAGTTCCACACCAATACGGATCACTAAAAAACCAACAGCTACAGCTGCTACTGCATCCATTATAGGGAAACCCATCACAGCAATGACAATACCAACTAACACCGCTAAGGATGAAATCGCATCAGAACGGTTATCCCAGGCATTTGCAATAATTGCAGGACTCTTATGAACGGTACCAACACAACTTTGATAGCGATACATGATTTCATTGGTCAATGCTGAAATAGCAGCACCTAATACCGCCACCATACTTGGCGATTCAGCACCACCTAAAATAATTTTTAATGAAGATTCATAAATTAGATATAAGGCTCCAAGGATCAAGATCATTCCTACAATAGATGATGAAATATATTGGATATTTCCATAACCATAGGGGTGTTTTTCATCTGCTGGTTTGGCTGAAATTTTTAAACTAAAAATTGTCACGCTACTTGCGACTACATCTGCACCAGAGTGCATTGCATCGGCTATCAGAGCCGCACTGCCAGATAAAACACCTAACAATCCTTTAAAAATTGTTTGAGCTATATTTACAAAAAATGCCCACCAAACAACTTCGTCTCTACAGACCTCGCATTGTTTTTGACTCATACTTTATATTTCCAATTTATTTAAATAAAATTACTTAGTCTTACTCGTTTGTTAAAATAACTAAACACTTTTTAGCTCTTCAATTTCCATTGCTCGTTTATAATGGATTAAAGCGGTATCCCTATCGCCCAATTGCTCATAGGCAAAACCAATAGAGTGATGTGCTTTGGCATTATCTTTTTCAAATTCTATTACTTTTTCAAAACTACTGATAGCTTTTTTATATTCTTTACAATGATCGTGGGCGACACCTAGGCGATATAAAAACTTAACATTATCAGGTTCAGCTTTAAGAATTTTCTCCAACAATGGAATTGCTTTTTCATGCTGGCTTTCTTGCAAGTATGCTGTTATTAAAATACTGGCTATTCGCTTATGTTCAGGTTGTTGAGCAAGTAGCTTTTCCAATAATTCGAAACCTTTTTCGGTTTTTTGGGTTTTGATATAACAAACACCCAGATATAATAAACGTTCAAAATCATCAGGTTTTTCTTTGTTTATAATTTCCAACATGGTAATTGCTTTTGCATATTTACCACGCTTAGCATATAAAATACCTTTGTTGCAAAAGTAATCATAACGGGTGTCATCATCGATACTAAACATATCTTGAAACCCTGAAACGACCATATTAAAGCCTTTTTTCATAGACTTTACCGCTGAAAGCGTATATAAGCCAAGTTCATCAGAAAAATCTGGTTTGTTTGCCACTTATTGTTCCTTTTTAAAATTATAAAATCATTTTGCTTGCAACTGATAGCATTATAACAACATATACCCATCTTAGAATATTTACAGATACCGCATGCAACAACCTTGCTCCAATTAATCCCCCTACGTAAGCCCCAGGAATCATAATAGCAGATATTCCAACAATGGTTTGCCAAGTCATTAAACCTGTATTTATACCATGAGCAAAAGCAACAATTACACCTGTAAGCGAAGCAAAAAAACCTAATACAGAGCTATGGGCAATTGCTTGGCGCAATTTTGCACCATAAATATGTTGTTGCAAGGGTACGGCTAAAACACCACCGGTAATACCCAACATCCCACAGGCTACCCCAACAGGCACACCAAGAAAGCTACTCTTAATTGTTTGGTTTTTTATCCAGGTTAACCAGTCTGCAGTATTTTTAATATATTTTTTATCTGCCTGATCTTCAAAAAAACTTTCTTGTTGTTCTGGGACTTTATCCTCATTTAAAAAAGGATCTGCTTCATCACTTGTTTCAGTTGCCTTAACAGCAACGCTTGATTTATAAATTTCTAAAAGGGTTTTAACAACCAATGCTAAAGCCATCACACCAATCATAAAGGTGAGCTGTTTATCTGCAACTTGATTTCCTACCACATAGCCAAAAATAACCCCTACTACTACCCAGGGTACAACTCGTGAAACATTTTTCCATTTTAACAAACCCACTTTTTTACTGCGGTATGCTGAAGCTGCAAATACAAATAAGTTTGTTAAATAAACAACAGGTCGTACTAAAATAATACCATATCCAAAGATAATCATCATTCCAGAAACTTGAATCAAACCACCACCCATGGTCATCATCCCTGAAGCGATACCACTAATTAACGCTAATAACATCAATCCTAGAATACTCTCTAAGCTAAAACTTCCAATTCTAAATTCATTTCCATGACTTTGCCCAAAAATATTTAGTGATGAGCTATTAGCGGAAAATGCAATATTTTCCACCTGTGGAAAGGACTTAAAACTGTTGTTATTCGCTTGAAAAGCAACGCCATTGTCTAATTGGCTTATATCAGATGGTGCATTATTTATTTTTTTTTTTTTACTGCGGGCAACCATTGTTTAAAATGAAGAAAAATAAACTTACTAGGGATAATATAACCATCAATAGTCCCTTGATTATTTTTAACCGCAAGATTAACACCGACTAACTGAGCTCTTACATCAACTAAAGGCCCTCCACTTTGTTCCCAAGTATAGATACTATCAGTGAGTAATAGTTGGCTTAGTTGATATTTATCAACATTTAAAGTTACCGGTAAAGACTGTAATACCCCTGTTTTCAAAATAGTATTACCTGCACCTCCCATTCCGAATGCCGCTACTTGATCCGGCCATATCTCTTCCGGACTTGGAATAGACATATACAAGAACCGCTCATTGGTTGCAATTTTAAGCAATACTAGATCATGTTCCGGCTGAATCCTAATGACTTCAGTTGAATAAGTTGCCAGTCCTTTTTTAGTGCGAACCTGCGCCTTAACATCGGTAAGACTACTTATAGAATGCCAAGTTGTTACCATATAACCTTTAGGGCTAACGACAATACCTGAAGCTACAAAATTATTGTTATTATCAACTACTCCAACAACTGCGGGTAATACTAATGCTGAAAGTTGATCGGTATTCATAGCGGCAGTTTGTCTTAACATATTAAACATAGGGATAACATATTTATCGTCATCACCTTCATTTTCATATTTATCAAGCAAATAAAACCCACCAAAAAAGGTAAATATAATCAACCCAGCTAAAATAAAACCGTGTAGTTTCCAACTACTATTACAAAATGTTCCTTTATAGTTCATCATCATAATAGGTCTTCCAATTTATCATCGGAAATATCGTTATTTTTTTTCTTATTTTGTTCAGCTTTTGATTTGATATGTTGATGAACCTCAGTAACTTCGATAGCTGAACCTTCTTCCACTCCAAACTTAACATTAACAAAGGCAATATGAGCAATTTTAGTTGAAATAGTATGAATTACTTTTTCACAAATTTCATTTGCTTCATCAACAGAAATATCTGGATCCACTCCGATACTCATATCAATATTCAAGTCTTGACCAACAAGACGACTTCTTAATGAATCTATGGTTTTAACACCATCAATAGCGAGAGTATTATCCCTAATCACACCATATATTTCTTCAGGAGCACTTGCATCCATCAAACCACGATAGGCGTCTCTAAATACACGTCCACCAATATATAATAAATGAACCGTTTCAAATAATGCTACCACAGTATCAATCCATGCAAGACCTAGAAATAATGTAGCCGCTAAACCTACAGCAACAGCTAGTGATGAAACGATATCAGCATGATGATGGAAGGATAAAGTTTTAACCATTGGACTATTAGCCTGATCATAGACACACTTGGAGTAGTAATACATATAAGTATTAACTAATACTGAAACAAGCGCAGCCCATAAGGCAATTACATGTGGCACAGAATGTTGCTGGCCACCTATATCCATCCACAACAATTCTAATGCATGTGCAAAAACGATTAATGTCACTGCTAAGAAAACAACACTAATAATTAAAGATAGAATAAATTCAATTTTACCGTGTCCATAGGGATGCTCGCGATCCAACGGTCGATTAGCAACATGATAGCTGACAATCACTAAAATTGAAGTCACCACATCTTTTGCTGAGTACATAGCATCTGCTAGTAATGCTGTTGAACCTGAAAGGATCCCAATAAATCCCTTCAAAAACATCAATACCAAGTTAACTATCAATCCAATCCAGCCAATAAAAGCTCGGCAGAACACACACTTATCGTAAAGCAAATTTATTTCCTCATAGTAACGATTAAACTCTCATCTTAGAACTAACCGATTTTATCCGCCAATCATATCACCTAATTGTGACCAATATTCTGGTGGTAAGTCTGTTGCTAATTTTAATGCACCAATACTGCCAGAAAAGTCTGTGTCTTCAACAATTGAGACATTAACTTCACCATATTCAGCTAATAAGCGGGATATCATATCTCCTAGGCCTTTGATGCCAGAGCCACCTCCTGCTAATACAATATTTTGTAACGCCTGCTGTTGTACCTCAGGATCAAAACCTTGCAGTAAGTATTTAACTTGTTCAACAATCTCAAGTACAATAGATTCGCAGGATGTTCGTACTTCTTCTGTAATATCAAAGTTTGTTGGTTTTCCATGTGCTCGCAAAGTGACAGTAACAGCCTCTTCCGGCTCACCAACAAACGAGTTTTTCTCTTTAATTTCTTGTATTAAATGTGGTGATAATTGAGCTTCTGGGTAGCGCTGAGCAATTGCTTCAGCAAGTACTTCATTAATATAATTACCGGCTTTTAATAAAGTAACTTGATCATCCTTTCCAGGAATTTTACCTTTTAATGCACAGATATCAGTCGTTCCTGCACCGATATCAATGACGATGGTATTTAATAATAAATCTTTACCATAAGCGACCATAAATGGTTCAGAAACAACCAGTGAAACATCTAAAATATCTTTGGTCATTTTTAGTAGGTGATCTTTATTAGCTGATGATGCTCGAGCAGGTACGCCAATAATACCACAGACTCTTGGATTATCTGTGGTTGCATTTTCTTTTGCAATGTCTACAATATGACGAATAAGTTCCGTTGTAGCCTCTAAGTCTCTTTCTCCCGCTTCTTTTAACACCCCATCTTCTAATGGGTAAAACAAGTCTAAATAACTACGTCTTTCAATCGCTTCATCGCCTACAACTCTAGGGGCACCAAGCAATTTTACCCCTATCAAATCTCTTGGATAACCAACAACTGATGCCAGCATTTTTTTAGCACCTAGATTTGTCATCAGAGCAGTTCGGGATGTCCCCAAGTCAATACCAATCAGTATTTGCTCTACTTCATTCATAATTTATCTCCAAAATTATTATTAAAGGCTAATTCGTAACTATAATTAATTTATAGTTATATAGATTTCACGGGAATTTCTAACAATTTTTACTAAAACTTGCTGCTGTCCTAGATTGTCAATAGTTTTTGTCAGACTATCTACAGTAACAACAGGCTGATTATTAATAGCAGTAATAATATCACCTTTCATCAAACCAGCAGCTTCAGCAACTGAAAACTTATCGACATCACCTACCCAGGCACCTTGCATATTAGCCAGTTGTGGTTCTTTTAATATTAAGGTCTCAGTGATTGGTTTTAACTCCATACCATTCCAATTAATCTCTGTGGGAGTAGTATTGGTAGGTATGGAGTTATTTTGTATCGCTTGTTGTGCAATAGTATGAGTAATAATTAAATAATAGTTCATACGTTGACCATCTCGGTAAATACCCAAGCGAACATTATCATTATTGGCATATTGTGTTAAACGACGCTCTAATTGTTTAGGATCATTTATCCAACGACCATCTAATTTAAAGATAATATCACCCGCTTTAATACCCGAACGAGCAGCCGCAGTGTTAGGATGAACACTACTAACAAAAACCCCTTCGCCTAATGGGTTGTTTAATGAGTTGATAATAGCTGGATTTAACGTTTGTACTTCCATTCCCATCAATACAACAGGTGTATTATTTGTAGTACTCGAATTTGTTACTCCATTTACTGGAGTAGCAACATTCATTGCAAAGTTATTACTAGGTAGTGCAAACTGGTTGTTATTAGCAAATGCAATTGGCTGATTTTTTGGTAAACCAGTAATTTTATGGCACATTTTACATTCCATCTTATCACGACCATCTCGGCGGTGATTTCCAGGAGTTGGTGCATTTGCTGCAATAGGAGGACCTGCATTCGCAGCTACATTCATCCCCATCATGTTGTTAAAAGCTACTGCCGTTGCACCTGAAACCTGATGGCAGTTACTACAAACCATATTTTTGCGACCATCATTGTGTGTGCCAGGTGGCCTACTATTAGCACTGATTGGTGGTGGCACACGCGCAGCTACATTCATTCCATTTAAGTTATTATTAGTAGCAAATGCGATTGGAGTAGCACCACCCGTAATTTGATGACAATTGCCACAAACCATGTTTTTACGACCATCATTGTGTGTACCAGGAGGCCTACTATTAGCACTAATTGGTGGTGGCACACGCGCAGCTACACTCATTCCATTTAAGTTATTATTAGTAGCAAATGCGATTGGAGTAGCACCACCCGTAATTTGATGACAATTGCCACAAACCATGTTTTTACGACCATCATTGTGTGTACCAGGAGGCCTACTATTAGCACTAATTGGTGGTGGCACACGCGCAGCTACACTCATTCCAAATATGTTTTGAGTAAGGCTAGACCACATACCAGATGTTTGTATTTCACCAGAAATAAACTTTTTCAGTTCATTACTTGGTATTGCAAAACCGATTCCAGAAAATGCACCTGTTGGTGTATAAATAGCGGTGTTAATGCCGATTACTTGTGCACTTCGGTTAACCAAAGGCCCACCTGAATTACCGGTATTAATAGCAGCATCTGTCTGGATCAAGTTTCGATGTACTACGTTGCCAATTGATAACATTTTTCGACTACCAGAAATAATGCCTCGACTGACAGTTTGATCTAAACCGTATGGACTGCCAATAGCAATTACCGAGTCAGCAATATGTACTTGTGAGCTATCTCCTAACATTACAGGTGTGAAGCTTCTTTTAGCTGAAATTTTTAACAGCGCTAAATCTTTGCTTTCATCTGCTTTAATTACTTCAGCTTGATAACGCTGGTTTAATCCGTTTTTAGAGAAAACGGTCACAAAAATTCCAGTTGCGTCTTTAATAACATGATAGTTAGTTAAAACATGAGCATTTTCGCTGACAATAAATCCAGAGCCAATACTATTTACTTGCATACCAGATAACGGACTTTCAAATCTAGCTTGAGCTACTGCTGGGGGAGCAGGATTATTTGCCGTATTTTTATTTGTCTGTTTAGTCGTGTTTATATTAACTACACTTTCATGTAACACATCAGCTACGGCTGCAAAGTTTGCTAAAGTCGTGCTTTCTGGGTTTACCTTATTATTTGTCCATGCAACCGGATTCATGTTGTTATTTGCTATTGATTGGCTTGGTGTGTTTTGTTGTATATTATTCATTGGAGCATTGTTCATAGGCACATTGTTCATAGGTACATTGTTCATTGACGTATTGTTTTGATTTGCAAATCCTCCATTTTGGGTGCCTGCATTCATATTGTTGCCAAGAATATTTGTTGGGCTATTTTCAATACCAGTTAATGGTACAACGCCATGACCTTTACTATAATAATGCTTGTAATAATAAGTAGCCATTAAGATCATAACAGCTACGGCACCGACTATATACAGGTAATGCCTTACATTCTTGCCACAAAATTCATCAGTTCCACTTGTTTTTGTAATTGCCATTTTATTTCTTTATAAGTTATTAAAGATATTTTTATTTCAATTTTCTTGCTTAGTTAAGCTCATCGTCCAAGGTGTCATCTATAGTTGTTGCCTGCACCTTTTTTTTATTGTTTTTTGTGTTTTTATTATTTTGAATACCTGATACACCTGCCGCAAGTGCAATAAAACCGATTGCTAATAAAATTAAGGGCATTAAACCACGCAATAACTCGGTAACTGACCACCACCATACTGATAATCCCCATAAGCCAAATGCTAAAGCAAGTAATCCTACTACGATATTAGGCATTTATATTTCCTTTGTTTTCTAACATTATACATTAATTAATTAGGGTGCTTGTTCAAGTTCCGTTCTTTGCACACTTATTTCTGAGCCGTCGATATTACTAAATTTAACTAATATTTTCAACGAATATAATACAATAATAAAATCCATTATACCTGTTATTAAAAAAGGAGCATATGGACCAATATAATCAAAAGAAATTCCACCAAGTTGTACAAAAATTATTATCCCAAGAGTGCCTACAGTATTAAAGCCGCCTAACACTGAACCGCGTAAATTTTCTGGGGCAATATCTATCGTTAGAATTTGAGGAGCGATAATCATTCCTGCTTGTCCCATTGCTATCAAAGCCGCCGGTATAATAATGGCGTATTTAAATGGGTTAGTAATAAACATCAACCCAATAAATCCTGTGCCAGACAAACTCAAGCCCAATATTATTGCAGGAAGTCGACCATATTTTTCAATAAATTTACCCCACAATGGTATTGTTATCAGGGTTATAAATCCTATCATGCCAATTAACATACCGGCACGAGTAGCAGCTACTTCATAAGGAATATTGACGATATCCGAAAAATAAATGAACCACAGCATTAAAAACAAACCAATTAATACCATATCATTTCGACTGGCAAATGCTGACAAATAACACAATCTTAAGCGTTCATCTTTTTTTAAAAGATCGACAACACTTCTCCAGGGAACTTTTTTTTCTTCAAGCTTCTCTGCTACGTCAACCAAATAATGCTTAGCAATAAAAGCACCTGATAATGCAATTAACACAATAAGTAGCATTGACACTTGTATGCCACTATGCTGAGGGATCTGCATTAAAACGGCATAAACGAGAGTTCCTCCAAAAGCCATCATAAATGCAGTATTTGCCGTTAAGCGAGCTCGATTTTTTTGCGCTGAAAAATCCCCTGTCAAAGCAGCAAGTTGAGGCCATACTGCTGCGGTACCTATTGACATTAAGATTCTTGATACAAAATAAATAGTTAAGCCACTTAAGCCAATGACAGCTCCAACTTGTATGCTATACGGCGCAATTATGGATGCAATAGCTGCAAGTATAAAGCCGTAAACGATTAAAGGAATACGCCCAAACCTATCAGACAAATATCCCAAGTAGCCAATTAATAATAAATCGATAATTTCAGTTAATACTTGAACGGACGCATTGACTGTTCCTGCTCCTTCAAGGTTGATTCCTAATATGGAACGCAAAAACAATGGCTGAATAGCTATGGCAAATGTCATGAAAATCATACAAATAGCTGCCAATAAATAAAGTGCATTCAGATGGTGCCAGTCAGCTTTATAAGGTGATTCTTTTGGCATAGGTTTGTATTA
>CAYMMQ010000028.1:0-2959 GCA_964391585.1 uncultured Ectothiorhodospiraceae bacterium | reverse complement strand
AGGTAGGGCTTAATTATTCAAGCATTTTTGATTTGCCAAACTTAACGATAAGTTATTAAGTTTGGCACTGTATTACTTATATTTCCTTAAATGACATTAATTTATTACATTAATATTAAAGGGAAGTATTTTCATGTCTTTAGAAAACTTGACTAACATTGTTAACCAGTGGAATCTTCCATGCTTTACCAAGTAATACGGACAAAATCCCTACAATTGAACATATAAGTATTGCCATCACTGACGAACTAAACAATAATTTTCCAATTCCTGGTAACTGTAAAAACAACAAAGCTAATACGCTCCACACCCACAAAACCAAACCTTGTTTAGCGTGAAAATGAACCAATTCATCATCTTTGTTCACAATAAGAGGCACTATACACAAAACCCCTAAATATGACATAATGCCTAAAACGTACGACTTCATTCCTGGTACTTTTTTAATTGTAGCCATTTAGTAACTCTCCATCATATAGTTAATAATATTTAAGTTTATGCTTAAACTTTTACTTCTGCAGCTTCTGCACCATTTTCTTCAATGGATCTGGTTTTAAGGTAACCATAAACAGCGGCTAAACCTAATGATCCAAGAGCAATCGGTCCCCATATGCCTAAGCCAAGGCCAAGACCTAAGCTAACACCTTTACTTCCAGCTGCTGCTGTTGTTGTCATCGAGCCACCTGTTGCTGCAACGGTAACCATTTGTGGGCCGCCTGCTTGAGTTGTCATTGCTACAGCTTGAGCTGTAGCGCCACCAGCTCCTGCTCCTGCAACAGCTTTTGTTGTTACTGCGCCTGTTTTAGCAACTCCTACGGCAGTACCAGCTACCTTTGTTCCATTTGCAGCAGCAACCGTTGCACCTTTGGCAATTGTTGCGCCTTTAGCTACCTTTGCGCCACTAGCAATCTTAGCTCCGTTACCAATTATCGCTGAACTACCAACTTTGGCACTTTCGCCTATTGTTACCGTTTTACCAATAACGGCTCCATGGCCTACAGTTGCTGATTTTGCAACCATTGTACCTTTACCAAGGGTTACGTTTTCTCCAATCGCAGCACCTTTTGCAATCATTACATTTTTGCCAATGGTTGCACCTTCACTCACATTTGCACCCATTGCAGCAACTGCACCTTGCCCCATAGTGACACTCTTACCAAGCTTGGCGGCACCACCTGCTTTAATCATTGCAGTTTGCGCGCCATTTTGTGCAACTACCGTTGTAGCCGTTGCTTTTCCAGCTCCAGCTGTGCCAGCGGCTGTATTCACTGCGCCAGCTTTAGCTGTTGTACCTGCTGCTGCGCCAGCTTTACCAGCACCTGCTGCTTTTGTGGTTGCAGCCATTTTAGTTGCAGCTGCACCTTCTGTTTCTTGTTCTGCAACACGCATAGCAACAGTAGACATAGTCGCCTTTGTTGCAGTGGCTGATTTTGTTGCCGCTACCGTTTTAGCGGGAAGTGTTGCTTGTACAGCAGCAGTTGCCGTTGCCGCTTTTGCGACCGTTGTTCCCATAACTGGCTTTAACACTAACCAAGACGCTTGATTTCCACCCGCAATTACTGGCGCATGTCCCACCATTACAGTTTTACCGACAAGACTTGATGCCGCAGGAGCTGCGTTAGCTGTTTTTAATGCGACAATATTACCGCCTGCAGCTGGTTTTAAAAATATTGTTGACGTGCCAGCATTTCCAGCCATCAAAGGTTTAACAACCGTAAATTCATGACCAGTTAAAGAAGCTGCTTGAGTTGCTTGTCTTGCACCTTCTAATTTAAATAATGACGCTGTTGAGGCTGCTGCCTTAGCAGCTCCAGCTTTTACAGGCTGAAACATTAACCAATTATTTCCAGCTCCTGCAGCAGCTGATGCTTTACTAACGGTAACCGTCTTTCCAACTAGCGCCCCCATTTCAGAAACTTGTCTAGCACCTTCAAGTTTAACCGCAATAGCGCTACCACCTTCAGGTGTAAGGGTGATAAGTGTGTTTGCAGCATTTGCAGAAGCAATTTTTCCCACGACAAAAGTATCACTGCCCGATGCAGTAATCAATTGAGTTACCTGGCTTGCATTGTTTACCTGAGCCATCATCATTTGTTCAGCGACCATAGTTTACCTCGTCAACTATTAAATTCTTAATTATTTAGCACATAGCACATCAAAGTGCATACCACATTTCCTGTGTATGCTACCACATTTCCTGTGTATGCTACCACATTTCCTGTGTATGCTACCACAGCTTTTTGATTTAAGATTTGTTTTTATTTGCTATGAATAAACATTTTTTGCTATAAAACAACACAAGTTGTTATTAAATTACATTTTGTCGTAATTTCACCTAGTTTATTTTTTTCTGACTTTTTCTAAAGCCAAGCTAGCGATCTTTTTACTGTCTTTAACACTTTCTGACAAACCAATTGAGGCGTACTTCCCAATTGAAAAAATATGTTTAACACCATTAAAAACGGCAATACTTACCCCTTCTATCAACCCTTCCTCTTCTACATCATTATTTTGTTTGCCGATATTCTCTTTTTTCTGTTTGCTGTCAGCATTACTTGCTAACTTAGTTTCTGTCTTTTGGGTCGTTGAGCTAATATTCTTATTTCCTTTGTATTCAGTATTAACCTCATACTGGTGATTTAAAGCTAAGTTATCTAGTTCTGAGCGAATTGCGTTTAAATCAATCTTAGGCTTATTATTGGTTGTCACTTTATTCTGATTAATTTCCTCTACAGCAACTTGAAATGCAGATGGTTCTTGCTGTTTGTCAGCATGAGGGATATTGACCTTTTCTTCTTCAGGTTTCACTTTTGCATTGCCTGTGGTTGAGCTTAAAACAATATGTGTTATCGCTGACTCAATCAATGGTTGGTTTTTTATCTCCACTGGTTTTACTCTATTTGTTGTATTAGCAGTTTTATCTTCAATTTTTACTGCGTCAACCGGTTCTTTTGTTTGC
>CAYMMQ010000027.1:19954-22094 GCA_964391585.1 uncultured Ectothiorhodospiraceae bacterium | reverse complement strand
TTTAGAGCTCAAATTTTATTTGGACAGAAATTGGTCAAAGTATAATCCCGCCCTGGTCTGCTTGTTAATGGCTGCTTATATTATTAGTTTTATAAAAATTATTTAAGCCTGTAGATAACTGTCCCTTAGTAAATGAGGGAACAGCCTAGTCAATCAGGCTTTCCCTAATAAACTACATATGCTGATCTGTTAACCAATAAAACTGATGCGGAGGGATAACTAATTGTTCTTTGAACAATAAAGGTGTATCACCTGAATAAATATCACGAATTTGATCATGGTTTAAGACCGATTTTATGCTAGGTTGGTTTAAATTTAAGTGTTGCGGATGGTTATCAAAATTTGCAACCACTAAAATACCACTGCTGCCACTTTGCAGGTTAAAGCGACTAAAAACAAATAAATGCGGATTATCAACATGGATTAATTCGCGATTGTTAAAGTCGGAAAAAGCATGAACCTCTTTGCGAATGGCAATCATTTTCCTTAATGATTGGAAAATACTATTTTCTATACTTCCTACTTGATGCCTTTTTTCGGCTTTATCCCAATTGATTTGTGGTCGATGTGCCCAACGACTATCGTTAGATTTACTTTTATTACTTTTAAAGTCTTGATTATTTAATGTGCCTATTTCATCTCCATAATAAATAAGGGGAATGCCTCCAAAGGATAAAATTAAACTGTGTAATAATAAAATACGTTTAACGGCAGCATTAATTTTATCTTCATTATTATGTTCAAGAGCCGTTTCAAGTCCAACTAAAGAAGCAAGGGTGCCAGAAATACGTGCATCACCTGTTTTTTTATTTTCTCCAAAGGGAAAACCACGGGCATCAGAGTCAGGGAAATTGGCCGTATAATAATCCAATAAGAAACGACGATGTTGCTGAGGGGTGTAACCAACCGTTTGAATATCACTATCATCAAAACCCAGTCCAATATCATCATGACAACGCACATAGTTTAACCAGGTGGCTCGCTCTAATTTATCGGGTAGTGTTTTAATGCCTTGATATAATAATTTAGCATTTTTGGTGGCAACCGCATCCCATAAGAGCGCCATAAATGTAGCGTTATAAGCAATTTCACACTCTTTGGCATTAATTGCATCTTCACCAAAATATTTGGTAATTTCAAGAGGTGCAACAATCGCTTCAGCAATAAATAAAACCCCGGGTGCAGAAACCTGACAACAATCTTTCATCAATTGTAAAATCAAATGTGCTTCACGTTCATTTTGACAAGAGCTACCAATTTTTTTCCATAAAAAAGCCACTGCATCTAAACGAATAATATCAGCTCCCTTATTCGCCCAAAATAAAATAATATCCATCATTTCAATAAAGACGGATGGGTTGGAATAATTCAAGTCCCATTGAAAATTATTAAAAACGGTCATAACCCAACGCTTCATTTCTTCATCCCAAGTAAAGTTACCCGGGGCAGTTTCAGGAAAAACTTCTACCATGGTTTCTTCAAACATATCGGGAATTTCACGTTTATCAAAGGTATAGTAATAATCTTGATATTTTGTATTTCCTCTTCGTGCCTCTTGTGCCCATAAGTGTTCATCCGAAGTATGATTAAGAACCACATCTAATGCTAATAATATATCTCTTTTTTGTAAGGATTCACTTAGTTCCATTAGCTCTTCGTTTGTGCCAATACGACTATCAACACGTCTAAAATCACTGACTGCATAACCGCCATCACTCTTATCTTTTGGGCAGGAAAGAATTGGCATTATATGGATCATATTCACACCTAACTCTTGAAAGTAATGGAGTTTGTCCGTTAAACCTTTTAAGTTAGAGGCAAAACCATCAGTATAAAGTGCCATGCCAACCCATTTTTGATCTAAAAACCAATTATGATTCTTTTCCCGTTCCAAGTCTTTTTTCTTTAGCTCAGTAGAACGGCGAATATATTGGCGAGCTAGCGTTTCGACTAGGAGTAAGGCCTGTTCTTCAAAGTCATCACGCTCGCCATATAGTTTGAAAAAAAGTGTATAAATCGCATAAAAGTTTGCCCCTAGTCGAGTATAAAAATGACGTAGTTCATGTTGTTTAATTTCAGGGTGTAATTTTATTAAAATGTCATTCAGTAGTGAATGTGATACTTGTTCGTACATTGATTT
>CAYMMQ010000027.1:17060-19854 GCA_964391585.1 uncultured Ectothiorhodospiraceae bacterium | reverse complement strand
ATTTTATTAAAATGTCATTCAGTAGTGAATGTGATACTTGTTCGTACATTGATTTATGCTCTTAATTTTTAGTTATATACCCACAATCATCAATCAAAAGTAGGTTCAATAGAGAAATATTAGCTGAGTTTAGAGCTTTATTGATAAAGTTCTAAACTTAAGGTTCCAGGCATATGGTGTATAGAGTTTTTTGTTATAAATTCCAGTCACTAATAAATGTTTGATAAAACTCTTTATTTTCGCTCGTTGCACCTTGAATGGTCACAATAGCAGCTGCAAATTTTTGTGCTCTTTCTAAGGTGACAGACAACGGCCAGCCTTTAATTTTTCCAAGCAATAAGACACTACTAAATGAGTCACCTGCCCCAACAGTATCAATAATATCAGTTGTTTTTTCAATATTACAGGGATATTCCTGACCATCTCTAGTAAAAGCAACTGCTCCTTTTTCACCTTGGGTGATTACAATTAATTCGATAGGGTATTGCTTGAAAAGAGAAGCTATCTTTTCCGCAAGAGTTATATTTTTCTTAATTAATAATTGTAACTCTAAGTCATTTAATTTAAGGAAATGAGCACTAGAGAGTAGTTTTTCTAAAGTTGAAATATCCCACCAAGGTTCTCTTAGGTTTATGTCGATAAAATTTGTACCAGCACTTTGTTGTTTTAAGTGCTCTAATGTTTGTGCTGAAATGGGATTGCGAGTTGCTAAAGAGCCATAATATAACAGTGTATTATTGTTTAATTTTGGTATTTGTGTGGCCTGAATGTGATCCCATGCACTGGGGTAAACAATATCATAGCAGGGTTCTTGTTGTTGAAAAGTTACCATGACTTTCCCTGTTGCTAGCGTGGGATCAACTTGTAGCCCATTAATATTTAGCCCCCACTGTTGCATGGCTGTTCTAATGTGATTACCTTCAGCATCGTCACCAATCCTTGTAATCAGCAGGGGAGAGAGTCCAAAGGCTTGGCAGTGCCAAGCAACATTAAAAGGGGCACCACCGAGGACACTTTTCCCATTAGCAAAGCAATCCATTAGTACTTCACCAAAAATAACTAGTTGAGATGGATTATTCATAATTTTCCTTTAAATAGCGATTCAAACCATGGTTTGCTTGCAGGGAAAAAGTATTCAACTCCTTCTAAAATTCCTGCACTATAATTGCCATTCATCCCAAAAAAATCTCCTTTTGCGATGTAGAGTTGGTTTTCTAGTTTGTTCTTTTTGGCTAAGTCAGTGGCTTGTTTTTTTACTTCAATACTTGCATTAGCAACTAAGACTGCTTGTAATGGACTGCTTAACACAGATAAGTCATTACCACTATCTCCTGAAAACAAAGTATTATTGGGGTTAAATTTAAGCTGTTGTATTAAAAACTCTATCGCTTTGAGCTTGTCAGCATTTATTGGTAATACATCTAATAAACCAATACCTTTTTGTTCTTCAACGCTGTAAATTAAATTAGAGTAGATACCTTGTTCTTTTAATAAATGTTGCATTTTCTCCATTAGAGCAAGGTGATCAATATATAATGGAATAAAGTAACTTAATTTGTGTTTTTTCTGGGTACTGGTTTCTTGTAATCTTAACTCATTAAAGCCTTTCAAAATTTGATGAATTTGATAATAATCTTTTCCTTGCCAGTGTTCACTAATAGTATCACTCCAGCTAATAACTGGAAGCCATTGCTTATTTTTAGATTGATAAATACTCGCACCAACATCGGCTATTAAATAGTTTGGTATGGGAAGTTGGTAATGTTGAATTGCAGAATCAACCAATTCTTTATCTCGACCTGTTACATAAACTAATAAAGGCTCAAACTCATCAACGAAGGCTTTGAAAAGTTTACGCACATGATTAGACTCAGATTGAGTTCCATTGGGAATTAAGGTTCGATCTAAGTCGGTGCATATCATTAATGATCTTTTTAAAGACTTCATGTCGTTGGCTCTTGGCATTTCTCAAAAAAATCATAATGCTCAATAGCTTCCAGTAAGCCATTGGCATAAGGCTGCTGAGCAAAATAAACACCATTAACCCCAACAAGATCAGAGAGCTCTTCGTCATGCCTATTTGACACTATAACCCCAAGAGTATTTCCTCTAACCATATCTTCGTCAGTACCAGAACCACCGGCAGCTAGAACTTTTTCTAGTGGGGTCTGAGAGCGTTCTGTATACCAACGTAAAGCAAGTCCTTTAGAGGCACGCAAAGGAATAATATCTAGAAACTGGCCGAAAGAGAGGAAAAGGTTTGCATTTAATTCATTTTGATGTAGCAAGCGATTTATTTCTTCTATTGAAGGTGAGCTTTCAAGATCAATATAATAGCTGATTTTAAAGGTGCTTTGTTCGCTCTTCTTTTGTAATACAAGCCCAGGTAACTCAGAAAGTAAACGTTTAATACGTTTTGGTTTCCACAGATAATCAATATGTTCCGTCCATAGTTTATCTCGGGTGAGGTCTGGAGCATAATAAATTTCAGTGCCTAAACTGGTCATTAAAACTTCCGGTTGCGGAATTTTATGTTGCCTTAATAAGGTTAATGCCGAATCTAAGCGTCTACCAGTTGCGATACCAAAACTCACAAATTTTTGATTATTTCTGATTAATTGCAAAAATGACTGTAATGCAGATTCATCACCTAGCAGACTTTGATCTAAGTCGGTGAAAATTGCTCGATCATGAAACAGCATAGACTTGTTAGGTAGTGGTTTTGTAATAACAGGTTCTGCATGTCCAATAATGGGACTAATTTTATTTAAATAGTTTTTCACATGGGCTTTCC
>CAYMMQ010000027.1:292-16960 GCA_964391585.1 uncultured Ectothiorhodospiraceae bacterium | reverse complement strand
GCATGTCCAATAATGGGACTAATTTTATTTAAATAGTTTTTCACATGGGCTTTCCAAGAGTAATTTTTTTTCACTCCAGATATGCCATTTGCTGAAAACTCTTCCCAATTTTTTGGATGATTTAAAATTTTAATTAGCTTTTTAGCCATCAACTTAGTATCTAATGGATCGATTAAAAAGCCATTTTGACAGTTTTTAATAATTTCAATTGGCCCACCATCTTCCGTAGCAACAATTGGTAAGCCACACGCGGCAGCTTCTATTAATGTCAAACCAAACGGTTCAGTGAGAGCCGGGTTAACAAATACACCTTTTAATAAGCTCGCTATGCGGTAAAGGGTTGAAACTTCTTTAGATTGGTGATGTTTGGGGTATGCAACTTTACCATATAGGTCAAAACTATCTATTAAAATAAGGAGATCGGTTAAAACGTCTTGAGCTCCCTCTTCCATATCTGAAATATCATCTCTATTTCCGGCAATAATAACTAAATTTGCCATTTTTTGTAATTTAATATTTTGGCCATAAGCTTCAACTAAAGAGCGGATATTTTTTCGTTGATCAGGTCTTGACAATGCAAGAATCATTGGCTTTTTCGGTTGTCTTAAAAAGCAACACAAACTCTTATAAATATTGCTTTTAAGTTCATTACCTTTTGGGGGAGAGAATTGACGTAAATTTGTCCCTGGAGGGATAACTCGCATTTGTTGCGGTTGGTAATAGTCATAAACTAGATATTGTTTTTCAATCTCTTGAGTGGTGCTGGTAATCACAATGTTAGCAGCCGCTAAAGTTTCTTCTTCAGCATGAATTCGGCGAGTAATATTATATTTTTTCTCAATATCTTCTTGTTTTACCCCACTGAGTAAAAACTGACGACGTTTATCTCGGCCCAGTGAGTGCCCAGTATGAACAAGAGGGAGAGCTAATAGATGAGATAAACGACTGGCAACATAACCAGCATCAGCATAGTGGCTATGAATAACATCGGGGATGATATCATTATCACGAAGATAACTGATGACATTATCGGCAAAGTTATCGAGGTAATCCCATAACTGCTCTTTAGGTAAATATTTTTCATCAGCACAATCAATGCGAATGATCTGTGCATTTTCAGAGATAACTTCGATTTCTTTTGCATAGTCATCATCTAAGTCATCTTCAACCAAACGCCGAGTAACCAAATCAACTCGGCCGACATCATCATTTTTAGCTAGGGCTTTTGCAAGCTCAACGACATATTTTGTTTGTCCTCCGGTATCAGCATCACAACCTAAGGCTAGGTGTTTAGAGCGAATTAATCCGTGGATACTGAGCAGTAATATATGGAGTTTTTTAGTTTTTGTTGCCATCAATACTTCCTAATCGTTTATTGGAAACTGGTCGTATAAGTGAAAAAAAGTGATTATTGGGGGCTAAGGTAATACTCCTGGTAACAATGGTTTGTCGCATCAACAAAACCCTTAACACTACCACAGTCAAAACGATGTCCCTTAAACTTATAACCGATTACACAGCCCCGTTTGGCCTGTTCATTTAATGCATCGGTTATTTGGATTTCACCATTTTTACCCGCTGGAACATTGCGAATAATATCAAAAATATCAGGAGTCAGAATATAACGTCCAATAATGGCTAAATTACTGGGTGCATCTTCGGGTTTAGGTTTTTCTATCATTTCACTGATTTGAAAAATATCATCACGAATAGGGGTTCCATTAATAATCCCATATTTGTGGGTTTCATTATTAGGGACTTCTTCAATAGCGACAATGCTACAGCGAAACTGGTTATACAAAGTCACCATTTGTGATAAAACACCATCATTAGCATGTAAACATAAGTCATCAGCCAGTACCACAGCAAATGCTTCATCTCCAATCAGGGTTTCACCGGTTAAGATCGCATGACCTAAGCCCAACATTTTTTCTTGACGCGTATAAGAAAAGGTACATTTATCCATAATACGGTTAATGTCTTGCAGGTATTTATTTTTAGAGGTGTTTTCTAATTGATGTTCAAGTTCATAATGATGATCAAAGTGATCTTCTATGGCACGTTTACTTTTACCCGTGACTAAAGCAATTTCAGTCAGATCGGCATTTAATGCTTCTTCAACCGCATATTGAATTAAGGGTTTATTAACGATGGGTAGCATTTCTTTAGGCATTGCTTTGGTTGCAGGTAAAAATCGTGTGCCATAACCTGCAACTGGGAATAAACATTTTTTCAGCATGATTGTCCTCAATTAATTATTTGATATGGTGCTTTTTTATTTTTTGATAGTTGTTGAACCTTATCATTTTTTTACTTTCCCCCTAAATAGTTTAAGGGGGAAAAGGGGCATGTAATTATAGTCGCTACATGGATATTGAAAGGCATTTTAACATGTTTAGAAAAAAGCATTCAGAGTGAGTAGATATCAAGATTTTCTGCTTATTTATTGCTTTCTTGATCTTTCCATTTGTCATAACAGTTCACACCACAAAAGTGGACCACATAATCGGTTGCTTCATCACTTTTAGCTTCAGAAACGGGAATTTCAGTCATACAAATATCACAGGCTACTTTTTCATCTTCTTCTAAGGTATCATTTTTATTATCGTTCATGAGTATTGTCCTCCATAAAGTAATGATGCTATTAAATCTTTATTAAGCATAGGTAAAATATTACTTTAATGCAACTTATATTTACAAAACGATAAACATTAACATCTTAGCAGATAAAAAAACTAATAATAAGGCAAAGATTTTTTTAAGTCTTTTTACGGGTAGCTTATGTGCAAGCTTGACCCCATAAGGGGCTGTAAAAAAACTAACAAGGGAAATCAGCAAAACTGCGGGGAAAAAAACATAACCAAAAGTATAGGTTTCAAAAGAGGACTGAGACCAACCGTTAATAATATAACCTAAGGTGCCAGCAATTGAGATAGGAAACCCAATTGTAGCTGATGTGCCAATGGCCTTTTTTAGCTCAATATTTTGCCAAACTAAAAAAGGGACTGTGAGAGAGCCTCCGCCGATGGAAACTAAGGATGAGATAGAGCCAATGCCGGTGCCAGCCAAAAATAATCCTTGTGCTCCTACTAAGCGACGCTGAGGTTTAGGTTTGATATCAAGAAACATTTGTAAGGCAACATATGCCATAAACAAGGAAAAGAATATGCTTAAAAAGAGACTACTTAAATAGGAAACAATAAACGTGGCAAGGAATGCACCTAGAATAATTCCCGGAGTCATTTTTTTCACTACATGCCATAAAACAGCCTGCTTTAAGTGATGTGCTCTGAAGCTGGAAAAAGAGGTAATAACAATCGCGGCCATCGATGTGCCTAGTGCAAGGTGAACCACTACATCCTTGCTGATCCCTTGTTGTAAAAATAAGCTTGTTAGGACCGGCACCATAATTCCACCACCACCTATGCCTAATAAACCAGCCATAATGCCAACAAAAGCACCGAGAAATAAAAGGGAGATTAAAAATTCAATTTCAAATCCAAACATGTTTAAATTCGAGCTGCTAGCTGTGAGTTTACAATAACACTAAATTATCACGATGAATTAATTCTGGCTCATTGCAGTAACCGAGTATTTGTTCAATATCAAAACTTGGATGCTGTTTTATTTTGTTCGTTTCATCAGCAGAGTAGTTACTCAGCCCTCTAGCAACTTCTTGACCATTTTGATCCAGGCACACTAACATATCACCACGTTTAAAGTTGCCTTCAACTTTTGTCACCCCAATCGCTAACAAGCTGGAGCCATTATGTTTTAAAACCTTGGCGGCACCGTCATCAAGCTGTAAATAACCTTTCGTTTTAAGGTGAGCTGCTAACCATTGTTTTCTTGCCAGCATCGGTAGAGTGCTAGGTTTTAGAAAAGTTCCTATGCTCTCTCCAGAAAATATTTTCTTTAAGCCGCTTTCTGTGCGACCAGAAGCAATAATCGTAGCTGTTCCAGAGCGAGCGGCTAATCTCGCTGCCGATAACTTAGTTGCCATACCACCACGGCCAAGAATGCCTTTACTATCGCCTGCCATCGAGTCTAGCTCTTCATCTTCAACATCTACTTCATCTAATAATTTTGCTTTATTATCTTGGCGAGGATCGCGATCATACATGCCTTGTTGATCAGTCAAAATAATCAATACATCAGCTTCGATTAAATTAGCGACTAATGCCGCTAAAGTATCATTATCCCCAAAGCGGATTTCATCAGTTACTACGGTATCATTTTCATTAACGATGGGAATAATCCCCAGGTTTAATAATCGACAAATCGTGGAGCGGGCATTTAAATAGCGGGTTCGATTAGATAAATCATCATGGGTTAATAAAACTTGAGCCGTATGTTTTTGGTATTTTTGAAAAGCACTTTCCCATGACTGAACTAAGCCCATTTGACCAACAGCTGCAGCAGCTTGTAAGTCGCAAAGTTCTTTCGGGCGCTTTGACCATTGTAAGCGTTTGATCCCCTCAGCAATTGCACCAGAAGACACTAAAACAATTTCAATACCTTGCTGGTTTAATTGATTAAGTTGCTCTGCCCAAGTCATCATTGCTTGAGTATCTAAACCGTTACCATCATTGGTTAAAAGTGCGCTGCCGATTTTAACCACACAGCGATGACTATTTTTTAAAGCTTGTCGAGTATATTTGTTTGTTAAGGGCATATCGATATTTACTCGTTGACTAATTTCCCAGATACCGGATCATAAACCATTATTTCTTCATCATGCAATTGCTCTGAATTTTTCTTTGATTCCATATATTCCATTATGGCAAGACACAACTCGGCTGTGCCAATTGCACTGAGTGCTGAGATTTGAAAAGCAGGGCCTGTCCATGCTAGCGCCTTAACGATCTCGGTTTTTTTCTCTTTAAGCTCATCTTCATCTAGTAAATCGGTTTTGTTAATAACCAACCAACGCTCTTTTTCGAGTAGATCTGGATCATATTTTTCTAGTTCATGTTCAATGGCTTTAAAGTTTTCAATCGGATCACCTTCATCATAAGGTGCAACATCAATAAAGTGTAATAATAAACCACTACGAGCAATATGTTTTAAAAAGTGAATTCCCAGACCAGCACCTTCGGCAGCACCTTCAATAATGCCAGGAATATCGGCAATGACAAAACTACGATGCGGTGCAATACTAACAACACCAAGGTTAGGGTGCATGGTGGTAAAAGGGTAATCGGCAACTTTGGGTTTTGCCGCTGAAACAGCACGAATAAACGTTGATTTGCCAGCATTTGGAAGCCCTAACAAACCAACATCTGCCAATACTTTTAACTCCAAGCGCAAAATACGAGTTTCTTCATCCGTACCTTTACTACACTGACGAGGCGCTCGATTAACGCTACTTTTGTAGCGGGTGTTTCCTAAACCATGAAACCCACCCTTAGCGACTAATAACTTCTCACCTTCTTTGATGAGATCGCCAATATGTTCATCCGTATCTATTTCTGTGACCATAGTACCAATAGGAACGAAAACGATTAAATCGTTACCTGCTCGTCCGGTTTTTTCTTTATTTTGCCCATTTTGTCCATTTTCAGCTTTATGAAAATATTGATGACGAAAGTCAACTAAGGTATTCATTTCTGAAGTTGCCTGTAGGAAGACGCTACCGCCATCACCACCATCACCACCATCAGGGCCACCAAAGGGAATATATTTTTCTCGGCGAAAGCTGGAAATTCCATTACCTCCTTTACCCGATTCAACCTTGATTATCGCTTCATCAACAAACTTCATAATTTGAACATCCAATTATTTTTACTGAAAAATAAAAAAGGCCTCGTCATAAAAAGATGACGAAGCCTTTTAAATAGTCCTATAAATATGTGAAGATTTCACATATAAAGACTGTATATATTGAGTGCTGAGACTTAAGCCTCTGTAACAACACTAATAAATTTACGGTTTTTTGGACCTTTTATTTCAAAAAGTACACGCCCTGGAACTTTTGCATATATGGTATGATCTTTACCAATACCTACATTGATACCTGGGTGAAATTTAGTACCACGTTGGCGCACGATGATGTTGCCACCAGAAACAATTTCGCCACCAAATCTTTTAACACCTAAGCGTTTCGATTCCGAATCACGACCATTACGCGTACTACCGCCAGCTTTCTTATGAGCCATGTTAAATCCCCTTTTATTCTTTTATAATATTAAGCTGAAATTTTTTCAACTTTAATTTCTGTGTAATTTTGTCTGTGTCCCATTTCTTTTTGGTAATGCTTTCTGCGTTTAAATTTGACAATTCTAATTTTTTTATGACGACCATGAGACGCAATCGTGGCCGTTACTTTACCAGTTTCTAGGTAAGGTGTGCCAATCTGAATTTTTTCACCATCAGACACCATTAAAACATTATTAAGTTCAATGCTGCTACCTATTTCAGCTGCTAGCGTTTCAACTTTAAGTGTTTCACCCTCGCTGACTTTATATTGCTTACCGCCAGTTTTGATTACCGCGTACATCATAACTCTCCAAAAACTAAATGACTATGCCAAGTTATATTGGCAAAAAATAAGAGACGTATTCTATTCTTTTTTGAGCCAAGCTGTCAAATGTTATTTTATATTTTAACTAACTTGTAGCTTTTTTTTCGCTTCCCACTCTTGTGAGGTGAATGTTTGCATCGTCACTGCATGAATTTCTCCAGAACTGATCGCCTGATTTAGTGCCGAATAGACCAATTGTTGTCTTTTTACTCGGGATAAATCGCTAAACTGGTCGGAAATGATTTTTACATCATACATCGAACCTTCGCCAGAAACATCAATTTGTGCTGGGTTAAAAACTTGGGAGATTAAATCTTTTACATCGTTTGTTGTCATTGTTTACCTTTCTTTAATGGTCAGAAGTTCATTAATTGAGCTAAGTTTGGCTAGGGTTTGCATTTGCTCTGGCATATCACAAATATTTAATTGCTTTTCATAAAGCTGTGCAATACGGAAGAATTCAATTAATAAGGCAATGGCTGAGCTGTCAAATTGCTCAACTTTTTTAAGGCTTAATTCAAATAAAGTCTCATTAGAATTACTCAGTTTTTCTTTAAATTCTTCAAGTTCAGTTTCAAAGATTTTTTTTGCGGTGCTAAAAAGCAAATCACCTTGTAGGGAAAAACTATTTGCAGCAAGTTGTTCAAGATTAGTAGGTGACATAATAAATTAATTATTTGCGTCGTTAGTTTGATTTAACAAAAATTTAGAAATCATTTCTTCAAGTACAATAGAAGACTGAGTAAAATTTATTAGGCTGCCATCTTTTAAATATTCAGGCGCACCACCAACAGTGATCCCCAGATATTTTTCACCTAATAAACCGGCAGTGTAGACGCTGATACTAGAATCTTCAGGAATATTGGCATGTTCCTTATTGATTTCCATACTAACAACGGCTTCAAAGGTCTCAGGATCAATGCTAATGTCTTTTACCCTGCCGATATTCACGCCAGCAATACTGACAGCAGAGCGACTTTTTAGACCACTGATATTTTCAAAGTTGGCTTTAATCGTATAGACATCCGTTATCGCAAATTGACTAAAGTTTGTCGCTTGTAAGGTGAGAGTGATTAAGGCAACAATACCTGCGACAGTAAATAAACCAACGGTAAGTTCAACCCATTTATTATTGTGCATTTTTTATCCTATAACATAACTGCAGTTAAAATAAAGTCTAAACCTAGCACCGATAATGAGGCAAAGACAACTGTATTTGTAGTTGCGCGACTAACTCCTTCAGATGTAGGCACACAATTATAACCTTGAAAAATAGCTATCCAAGTGACAATAAAACCAAAAACCACACTCTTAAGCATGCCACTGATTAAATCATCGTATAAATCAACTTTATCTTGAATTTGCGACCAAAATGCACCACTATCTACGCCTAATAAATCAACCCCTACTAAGGAGCCACCATAGAGTCCTACTAAGCTAAAAAGTGCAATTAATAAGGGAACAACAATAATTCCGGCTAATAAGCGTGGAACAATAATATATTCAATCGGATCAATAGCCATCATTTCCATCGCAGAAAGCTGTTCGGTAGCTTTCATTAAGCCTATTTCGGCTGTTAAGGAAGAACCAGCTCGTCCAGCAAATAACAAGGCGCCAATAACCGGAGCAAGTTCTCGCAGCAAGGATAAGGCAACCACAACCCCTAAGGACTCTTCTGCGCCAAAATCTACTAGGGTGTTATAACCTTGCAACGCCAACACCATGCCTACAAAAAGTCCAGAGACTACAATGATGAGAATTGATAACACGCCAAGTGCATAAATCTGTTTCACAAATAAGGAAAAGCGTTTAATAATGGTGTGAAATGCTATTAAAGTCATACAGCAAAGTATGAAGCTTTTTCCTTGGCTTGCTAAGATGCTTAGGGTAGTTCGACCGATTGATGTAATCGTTGAGCTTATGCTATTCATTATCAGTTAAGCCCCTGTATATTGAGTATATCTTCTTTTAATGTTTGTGCTTTCATATGAAAGGGAACGGGTCCATCACTTTCACCATTAATAAACTGGCTTACTAATTCAGATGATGAAGCTTTAATTTCTTGTGGTGTCCCACAGGCAATAACTTTTGCTTGGGAAAGAATAATAATTTTATCTGCAATAGCTAATGTTTCATTAACATCATGAGAAACAATAATACTACTTATGCCCAAAAGTTGGTTTAATTGCTTGATCAATGCAAGCAGTACTCCCATAGAGATAGGATCTTGACCAGTAAAGGGTTCATCATACATGATCATATCAGGATCAAGTGCAATGGCTCTTGCTAATGCAACTCTACGAGCCATACCCCCAGAAAGTTGACTGGGTTTAAAGTCTTTTGCTCCACGTAAACCAACTGCTTGTAACTTTATCAATACCAAATGATGAATTAATACTTCGGGTAAGTCGGTGTGCTCTCTTAATGGAAATGCCACATTATCAAAAACGGTTAAATCTGTTAATAAGGCACCGCTTTGAAATAACATGCCCATTTTTTTGCGCAGATGAAATAATTTTTTATGTGATAACTTAGGGATGTTTTCTCCTAAGTATTCAATACTGCCCATATTGGGTTTAATTTGTCCACCAATCAGGCGTAATAGGGTGGTTTTACCGGTGCCACTTGGGCCAAGGATCGCAGTGATTTTACCTTTGGGGATTTTAATATCAATACCAGAAAAGATTTTGCTAGTTCCTCTGGAAAAGTGCAAATTTTTAATATTAATTAGGGTATCATCGGCCACTTTTATTCACTTGTTTTAGACTAAGAGAGTTATATTTATGGTAATCTATAAGTTTTTCAAACTTTAGTTACCAACTTCGCTGCTGATTATATACTTTTTATCATGATGACACAAAACAAAGATGAGCGGAATAAATGAACCGAAACTGGCAACCACTTGCAGAGAGGATGCGACCACAAACCTTAGTTGATTATATTGGTCAAAAACATCTTTTAGGCCCCAAAAAGATACTATCTCAAGCAATAGAAACTGGACATTTACACTCATTGATTTTATGGGGGCCACCAGGAACGGGGAAAACTACCCTTGCTCGGTTAATGGCAAATATTCAAGAGATGGAGTTTATTACCTTGTCAGCGGTGATGGCCGGTGTTAAAGATATTAGGGAGGCGGTGAAAGTTTCTCAAGATAATCAAAGTTTGTTTAATAAAAAAACTATTTTGTTTGTGGATGAAGTACATCGGTTTAATAAGGCACAACAAGATGCTTTTTTGCCCTATATTGAAAATGGTACGTTTATCTTTATTGGTGCAACAACCGAAAATCCATCGTTTGAGCTAAATAATGCATTATTATCTCGAACTCGAGTCTATGTGTTAAAACCTTTAATCGCAAATGAACTGAATAGTTTATTAGAAAATTGTGTAGCCAAAATAGCATTAGAAAAACAATATCCCATTGTGCTCTGTGATACTCTTAAACAACAGATTATTCATTTTGCAGATGGTGATGCCAGAGTGCTTTATAACCAATTAGAGTTGGTATTAGAGCAGGCATTAGAATTTGATCAACAGCAACAATGCTTTATTCCTGATGAACAACTCTGTCAATATCTATTGACATCTTCACCCAATCGATTTGATAAGCAAGGGGATGTTTTTTATGATCAATTATCCGCTTTTCATAAATCAATACGAGGCTCATCCCCTGATGGCGCCTTATATTGGATGTCAAGAATGATTGAGGCAGGCTGCGACCCTTTAACAATCGCAAGACGTTTATTAGCTATTGCCTCTGAGGATGTAGGCAATGCCGATCCTAGAGCGATGACAGTAGCTCTTAATGCTTGGGATGCTTATGATCGGTTAGGTGCAGCAGAAGGAAATAGAGCAATTGCGCAAGCAGCCGTTTATTGTGCGATTGCTCCAAAAAGTAATGCGGTATATACGGCTTTTAAAGCCGCTATTGGCGATGCTAAAAACAAAGGATCTTTAGCAGTTCCCTTACATCTTCGGAATGCGGTAACAGCTTTGGGGAAAAGCCTAGATTATGGTAAAGAATATCGTTATTCACATAATGAGGAAGAAGCTTTTTCAGCAGGGCAAACGTATTTCCCCGATGAAATGGGCGAACAAGAATATTATTTACCTGTTGAGCGTGGTTTGGAAATTAAAATTAGGGAAAAGCTTAATTATTTAAGGGATAAAAATCGATATAATTAATGCTATACTAGCGAAAATTTATCTCAGATAACCCAGATGGCTATCTGTAACATTAATAAAGGAATTTAGATATTATGGATGACAATAAAAGAAAAGCCTTAGATGCTGCATTAAGTCAAATTGATCGCCAGTTTGGTAAAGGATCAGTGATGCGTCTAGGTGATGGTGGTGTGGCAAAAGTGGATACCATTTCTTCAGGTTCTTTAGGTTTAGATATTGCCTTGGGAGTAGGTGGTTTGCCTAAGGGGCGAGTGATTGAAATTTATGGCCCGGAATCTTCAGGTAAAACCACTTTGACCTTACATGCGATTGCGCAAGCGCAAAAGTTAGGAGGAACGGCGGCTTTTATTGATGCTGAACATGCACTTGATCCCGTATATGCTGAAAAATTGGGGGTGAATATTGATGATTTATTAGTTTCTCAACCCGATACTGGTGAGCAAGCGTTGGAAATTGCGGATATGTTGGTGCGTTCTGGCTCTGTGGATATTTTGGTGATTGATTCGGTAGCAGCTTTAACACCTAAAGCGGAAATTGATGGAGATATGGGTGATAGTCATATGGGTTTGCAAGCTCGTTTGATGTCGCAAGCGTTGAGAAAATTAACCAGTATTATTAAAAAATCTAATACTATGGTGATTTTTATCAATCAAATCCGTATGAAAATTGGGGTGATGTTTGGTAATCCTGAAACAACCACTGGGGGAAATGCCTTAAAGTTTTATGCATCAGTGCGTTTGGATATACGCCGTATTGGCTCAATTAAAAAAGGTGATGAAATTCTGGGTAATGAAACCCGAGTTAAAGTTGTGAAAAATAAAGTAGCTCCGCCATTTAAACAAGTGGAATTTGACATTTTATATGGGCATGGGATTTCTTATGAAGGTGAATTAATTTCTTTGGGGGTAAAAGAAGGTTTAATTGAAAAATCCGGTGCATGGTATAGTTACCAAGGTGATAAAATTGGACAGGGTAAAGATAAGGTGAGAGCTTTCTTAGAAGAAAACCCTCAAGTAGTTGCCGAATTGGATAAAAATATTCGAGAAAAGTTACTACCTGATCCTAAAGCCATTAAAGACACAACTGATGATGAGATGGCTGAGTAATTGTTATGGGAAATGCCTTGTTTGATCAACTATTAAATGCTGGGTTAGTTGATAAGAAAAAAGTAGCCCAAGTTAAAAAAGAGAAACATAAAAAAAATAAAATTGCTAGAAATCAAAAAGAGCCTGTGACGGATGAAAATAAACTGCTTATTCAACAGCAATTAGAAGAAAAAAAAGAGCGTGACCGTTTATTAAATCTTGAAAAAGAAGAAAAGCTTAAGGCTAAAGCTATCAGAGCGCAAATTAAGCAATTAATTGAAATGAACGCTGTCACGGATATTCATGGTGATATTGATTTTAATTTTGTTGATAACAAGCAGGTCAAACGCTTAAAAGTTTCTAGCAAAATTCAACAAGCGCTAGTGGCGGGATTTTTAGCCGTTGCTAAATGGGAGCAGTCTTACAAATTAGTGCCAAAATTGGTGGCAGAAAAAATTATTCAGCGAGATCCATCTTTTATTTTGTTATTAAATGATCCAGATACAGAGTCAGCTAATGACATTGAAGATGAATATGCTGATTTTCAAATTCCTGATGATTTGATGTGGTAGTTTCTTAGCTCGGCAATGTTAATCAAACTAAAGTATAACTCCCTAAGACAAAAATAAGAAATAGGGAGTTTGATTTTAAGTGTTAATTTTATGCCATTCGCGATTGTTTCTATCCATCAGATCACTGGCTTCTTGAGGCCCCCAAGTTCCTGCAGCATAGTTGGGGAAGGAGCGAGCTGGCAGGGCTTGCCATACATCTAAAATTGGTTGAACAATTTCCCAGCTTGCTTCAATGTTGTCCGCACTTTTGAACAAAGTCGCATCACCGCATAAACAATCATAAATCAAGGTTTCATAACCTGTGCTTGGATCATCTCCAAAATGCTCGTTATAGCTAAAGTCCATATTAACCATCGATAACTCTTGAATGGTTCCAGGTTTTTTGGCATTAAACTCCATACTAATGCCTTCATCAGGCTGAATTCTTAAGATCAAGCGGTTTGATGGCAGATGATTAATTTTATCCATTGAATTATGGAACATCAAACTAGGTGCAAATTTGTATTGAATGACTACTTCAGTATATCGTCCAGGCATACTTTTACCGGTACGTAGATAAAAAGGAACACCTGACCAACGCCAAGAATCAATCATTAATTTAAGGGCTACAAAAGTTTCTATTCCTGATTTTTCATCCACACCTTTTTCACTTCGGTAGCCTTCGTTTGTTTCCCCATTTTCTAAAGTTCCTTTGCCATATTGACCTCTAATCGCATTGGTTAATACTTGCTCAGGAGAGTAGCGAGCTACTGCTTTAAGGACTTTAGTTTGTTCGTCACGAATGGCATTTGCATCGGTAAACGAATTAGGTGGTTCCATCGCAATAACCGCTAATAAGGCTAATAGGTGATTGGCAATCATATCACGCATCGCTCCAGCTTCTTCATAATAACCACCACGAGAGCCAACACTTAATGATTCTGCAACTGTTATTTGTACATGATCAATGTAACGGTGATTCCAGATGGGCTCAATGGTTCCATTGCCAAAGCGATAAGCCATAATGTTTTGAACCGTTTCTTTGCCTAAATAATGATCAATGCGATAAATTTGTTCTTCTTTAAAACTTTGGTGCAACACATTATTGAGTTCTTTGGCCGAATCTAGGTCACGACCAAATGGCTTTTCGATAATCAACCGCCTCCAGTATTTGTTAGTTTCTTCTGCTAAACCAGCCTCTGCTAGTTGGGTTGCAATAACGCCAAAGTAACTAGGTGGGGTTGCACAATAAAAAAGATAATTATCGGGTGTGTCAGTTTGATCGTCAATATTTTTAATAAATTCCTTTAAATTTTGATAGGTTTGTGGATCTCTAAAATGACCGGACGTGTAATGGATTTTAGAAAGTTGTTTCTCCCATAATTCTTGGTTATAAAATTCTTTATCAATAAAATTCTGAATTTCTTTATCCAAAGTATCTCGATAAGCTTGTGAATCATAATCCGTTCTTCCTACACCTACAATATTTGTGTGGGTTGATAATAAACCTTGTTGCATGAGGTGATAAAGCGCAGGAATAAGTTTGCGTTTTGTTAAATCTCCACCTGCTCCAAAAATAACAATAATTGATTTAGGTGCAATGGTTTGATTTTCAGTCGTAGTCATAGTTTTTCCAAGGTTAAGAATAATAAAATAACAAGCAAACGAGTTTGTTTTGTTTTTTTAGCCTGTTTATTATATATCAATTCTTTTATTATTCCTAAAAATGGGAAATTTGTTTTATTTTTTCTACTAAAGTTGTGGTTAAAAAAGTTGAATAGTAATGATATTAGGCATAATATAAGCAAATTACATCATTTTGTACTCATGAGATATTTTCAAGCATCACGAGTATACACACTTTTTTTAATGGAATAAACGACTATGAAAAAATCACAAATAGGTCTTATCGGATTAGCTGTTATGGGCCAAAACCTTGCAAGAAATATCTCACGATTTCATAAGATCTCAGTATATAACCGTACGACATCTATTACCGAAGATATTATCAAAAAATATGGATCAGATAATTTAGTGGGCACTTCAAGCTTGCAAGAGTTTGTTGATTCAATTGAAAAACCACGAAAAATAGGGGTAATGGTACAAGCAGGTGCTCCTATTGATGCGGTGATTGCTTCTTTGTTACCTTTAATTGATGAAGGCGATACCATTGTTGATTTTGGAAACTCTAATTTTCATGACACCATTCGCCGTGAAAAAGAATTAGCAGCGAAAAAAATTCATTTCTTTGGTTGTGGTGTTTCTGGTGGTGAAGAAGGAGCTCTTAATGGCCCAAGTTTGATGCCCGGTGGTGATAAAAACGTATTTGCTGACTTATTGCCCATTTTTCAAAATATTGCTGCCAAAGATTTTGATGGTAAACCTTGCGTAACCTATATTGGTGAAAATGGCGCTGGGCACTTTGTGAAAATGGTTCATAATGGTATCGAATATGGTGTGATGGAAATGATGGCTGAGGCGTATGAAATTTTGTCTCGTGGTTTTAACCTTTCACCGCCACAAATAGCTGATATTTTTGAAACGTTTAACGAAGGAAAGCTACGTTCATTTTTATTTGAAATCTCTATTCCTATTTTGCGTAAAAAAGATCCTTTAAGTGATGGTTTCTTACTTGATACGATTTTTGATGCTGCTGGACAAAAAGGTACTGGTACCTGGACCGCGATAGAAAGCTTGAGCTTAGGTGCGGGACTTTCGGTGATCGCTGAAGCGGTTTTTGCGCGTTCAGTTTCTTCAGAAAAACATCATCGAGTGGCGGTGGCTGAACTTTATAATAAACCACAACCAGCCTTTTCTCAGTCATTAGAAGACTTTATTCCTAAACTAGAAAAAGCTTTATTTGCAGGCATGATCGTCAGTTATGCCCAAGGGTTTTTAATGTTTGACAAAGCCGCAAAAGAACATAGTTGGGAATTTAATTTTGCCGAAATTACTCGTGTTTGGGAAGGTGGTTGTATTATTCGTGCAGATTTGTTGATTATTTTGCAACAGGCATTTTTAACATCAGATACTAAAAATTTATTAGAAATTCCTGCAATTGTTACCGAGCTTTCTGATACGGTTTCTGCATTTAGAGAAGTGGTTTCTAGTGCCATGCAAAATGGTATTCCAACGTTTTCATTAGGTGGTGCTTTATCTAGCTTTGAAGCAATGACTAATGCCAGAAATGCCGCTAATTTTATTCAAGGGCAACGTGATTGTTTTGGTGCTCATACCTTCAAGCGAATTGATCAAGAAGGTGTTTTTCATGCAGATTGGTCTGAAAATGGTGAATTGACGAAGATTTCATGATGAATTATCAATTAATAGAATTTAGTGACGAGCAAGCTTTTTGGCAGAGGCTTGTTCGTGATTTTGAAAAATTATCTGCTAAAAATTTAGCTGCATCAGGCGGATCTGCTGCTAAAATTTTTGATTATTTACCTCAACAATTGTTAAAACAGTTAGCTATATATATTGCTGACGAACGTTTTGTGCCAGAGACTCATGAACACTCCAATGCTAAACTGCTTAGAGCAAAACAATTCCCCGAAGAAAACCTGAAAACTTGGCAAGCGGATCAATTTAGTAGCAGTCAACAATGTGCTGATAATTATGCTTTGCAGCTACCCGATAGTTTTGATTTAACCATTTTAGGTGTTGGGCCCGATGGGCATACCGCCTCGTTGTTTCCTCATGGCGAATGCTTGGATAAAACGGAAAAGTGTGTGACAAGTACAACCGAACAGTTTGCTGTTTTTGAACGTGTTTCTTTATCTTATGCAGAAATTGAAAAATCAAAACAGATTTGGATATTGATGATGGGGGCTGGTAAAAAAGAAATTTTGCAAAAAATTACTGATGAAGCAGCTGATTATCATGATTATCCTGCAAGGAAAGTTTTAGATTTTGATGCTATAATTTATTTTTTGGATAACTAGATTCACCAATCAAACAAGTGAGGGGGGATAGATGCAAGTTCATGACTTTAGAAAAAATTCAAAGTTTGGCTTGGGAAAGTTTTGTGTTTTATGTTTTATTTTTTTATTGCATTCTTCTAATGTAAATTCTGCTTGTTTGATTGCTGGCGAGCCGACATGTACTGCAACAATCGTTACTAACCGAATCACGATTCCTAGAACCACGTTCCCTACAGTAACGACTACGATACCCACGATTATAACAACGACTCCAACAACTACGACAACGATTCCAACAACTACGACAACGATTCCAACAACTACAACAACGATTCCAACAACTACGACAACGATTCCAACAACTACGACAACGATTCCAACAACTACGACAACGATTCCAA
>CAYMMQ010000027.1:108-192 GCA_964391585.1 uncultured Ectothiorhodospiraceae bacterium | reverse complement strand
CAACTACAACAACGATTCCAACAACTACGACAACGATTCCAACAACTACGACAACGATTCCAACAACTACGACAACGATTCCAA
>CAYMMQ010000026.1:4767-22993 GCA_964391585.1 uncultured Ectothiorhodospiraceae bacterium | reverse complement strand
ACTCTTACTTCATCGCCATATTCATACTTGGGTCGCATCATCAAGTTCCTTTTGATATTTTATTGATGGGGATCTTAATTAAAGATGCATCAGCTTCTTGAAAAACCTTAAATACTTTTTCTTGTTGGGCATTTGAACCAACAAAATCGTTGTAGGCATTATTAAGCAAAGAAGCATAAATTTCTCGTTTTTGCTCATCATTACTGTCATTGATATCTTTTTGATGATCCAAATAATCATGAAAACGTTGTAAGATGTGTAAGCGGTTAACATGTACAACGCTGGGATCATAAGCAATACAAAAGTAATCTAAAAAATCCTCAGCACTGCTTAACTCATCCATATCTAAATCAAATTCACTCTCTTCCATTGCTATTTCTCCATGATGGGGGTAATTTTCATTGTTGCATTAGCACATCTAATAAGGCTTTAGCACCGAGGCGATCATTGCTATCTAGTTCTATAATTTTGTTTAAACGTTGTTTAGCTATTTCATAATGACCTAATCGCATTTCTAAATAAGCAGCTCCTTTTAAAGTAAATAAGTAAAAGCGTAACTCGTCCATCGTATCCGTTTGACTTTGAATATGTTTGCTATTTAATTGTTGCCAATCTTGAGGCAAAGATAATTTAGTAGCATAAAGCTGTAAAACACGTTCTGCGATAATTAATGCATCTTGTATACGATGTTGGTAGTAAAAAAAACGATATAAAGCTACTAATACAAGTGGGTGCTCTGGTTCAAGGAAGTAAGCTTTTAATAATAATTTTTCCGGATCTTTAGCTGATGTATTTTGAGCCTTATCTTGGATATTGGCTTGTGAATAATTTTCAGCCGCCAGTTGAATATTTTGTTGGGCCTCATCTGAAATGGTTTGATCAAAATAAAGAGCATCTACATCAAAATTCAACAAATCCATAATAGCTACTTATTCTCCATGTTTTTTTTCAAGCTAGATTCACAAACTACAATAGCGTCACATGTCATACACTCGTCTGCAGATTTTTCATCGGGTAATATTCCTACTTGTTGTTCTAGGGTACGGATGCGATCTAATAAACAAGAAACAGCTTCAGCGACAGGATCTGGAATAAGGTGATGGTTAAGATCGATATCTCCAGATGCTGAAGAACCCATGTTTTTTGATTGAACAATTTTACCTGGTATGCCAACCACGGTTTTATCAGCTGCCACATCAGCAATAACAACCGAATTGGCACCAACTCGACTTCCCTTAGCTAAGGTAATCGGGCCTAAAACTTTTGCACCAGCGCCTACAACAACATTATCACATAATGTTGGGTGTCTTTTCCCTTTATTCCAAGATACACCTCCAAGGGTAACTCCATGATATAAGGTGACATCATTGCCAATTTCGGTTGTTTCACCAATAACAACCCCAACTCCATGATCGATAAAAAAACGCTGGCCAATAGTTGCTCCAGGGTGAATATCAATACTGGTCCATATTCTGGCAATATAAGACATAAACCTTGGAAGAAAACGCCAGTTTCTGCGCCATAAACTATTAGCAAATCGATAGAGAGTAATCGCATGAACCCCAGGGTAGGTCATTATCACTTCAAATCGGTTTCTTGCCGCAGGATCACGATGGAAAACACAGCTAATATCCTGGCTAATCAACTTCCAAACCGAAGGTTTTTTCTCGGCTTTTTTATTACTTTCCAGATTGATAGATATTGTTTCAGTATTCGCTTGCATCTTTTTTGCTCCTAATGTTTCCATGAAGAATTTTCTACATTCAGTTCCATATAAAAGCGCAGTAAATCCTGTTGTTGAGGGGCGCACTTATATTGTTCGGAATAACGCCTTACCATGGTTAATAATATTTCTGCTTGCCGTTTAATCAACTGTATTCCAAGCTTTGCATAGCTTTGAATAATAGCTTGAGATCCGGAATGTTTGCCTAAAATAAAGACGTGTTCACGACCAAAATCTGCAGGATCAATCCCTTGATAATTGAGCTTGTTTTTAATTAAACCATCTACATGAATGCCAGCTTCGTGAGTAAAAACACCTTCACCAACAAGGCTTTTTTGCCAACCAACACTTCGACCAGATGCTATGCTGACCAAATCGGACAACTTTGAATATTGGGATAATTTTATTTCTTCTGCTTGATGATAAAACTGTCTTAATCCCATAACCACTTCTTCCAAAGGAGCATTGCCAGCACGCTCACCTAAACCATGAACCGTGGTATTAACATGGCTTGCACCTGCACGAATAGCCGCTAGCGTATTTGCTGTAGCAAGTCCAAGATCATCATGTGCATGCATTTCTATTTCTAAATCGCAGCGTTCAATTAATTGTCTTAAAACATCATAAACTTGAAAGGGTTCCATTATGCCAACAGTATCGGCGAATCGAAAACGCGTTGCGCCTGCCTGTTGAGCCTGATCAATAACTTGGTATAAAAACTCAGGATCGGCTCTTGAAGCATCCTCACCACCCACACATACATCAAGCCCTAAATCCAAAGCTTGTTTGATGTGTTGATCAAATTGTTTTAATACCCAATTTCGATCTTGTTGTAACTTATGATAAATTTGCTGATCTGATACCGGCATGGAAAGATCAACTCTATTTACCTCAAGGCTTTCACACAAGGCGATATCTTTATGATGCATTCGACACCAAACCATTAATTGCGACTGCTTAACTTCGCTTGCTACAGCGCGAATAGATTCACGCTCATCTTCACCCATAGCAGGAATACCAATTTCAAGCTCAGTTATCCCGAGGTTTTCAAGAGCTTTAGCAATGGCTATCTTTTCTGCTATTGAAAAGGATACACCTGCAGATTGCTCACCATCTCTGAGAGTTGTGTCATTGATAACTACATTGGCATGACATCGTTCCATTCTGGTATCCTATAAAGTAATATTTAGCGATATATTTATTACTAATACAAATAACATGCCATGAAAAATATTACTTTAAAATCAATATGATAAATATATTGAAGTTAAGGTTTGTAGTGTATATTACAAAAATAGCACTGTTGATTTTGGCTGTTTGTAGGTTTAGTAACAGAAACAGAAATAGTAATAGTTGAATATGGAAATTATTGAAGTTTAATAATTTTACTTTGTAGGGCGGATGAGCGAAGCGTTATCTGCCATTTTTTTTGGGGCCCCTCTTTGGCAAAGAGGGGCTAGGGGAGATTTGTTCTTTTAAATAAAATGCTTTCAGATCAATAGTTTAATAACGAAATAAAATCCCCCTTACTCGCCCTTTTTCTACCAAAAGTAGGCGCTTTTAGGCGAGGGGGAAGAATGATATTAGGCGTAATTAGGCGTAGCTTGGAGCAAATGCTAGATCTGGATTCTCTACTGGTCCATTATCTTTCCAATAAGGAGAAAGCTTTCTTAATTGCGCTACAATGTCTGGCATAACTTCAATCAGTTTTTCGACTTCTTCCATCGTATTGTAATGAGAAAATGAAAAACGAATGGAGCCATGAGCTGCTGTGTAAGGAATATCCATTGCACGCATTACATGAGAGGGTTCTAATGATCCTGAAGTACAAGCTGAACCACTTGAGGCCGCAATTCCGTGTTTATTAAGTAACATTAATATTGCTTCTCCTTCGATATACTCAAAGGCAATATTACAAGTATTCACTAAGCGATTACTGGGATCCCCGGTAACAAAACAATAAGAAATAGCAGCTAATAATGATTTTTCAAGATGATCACGCATCAATTTGATATGGGTTAATTCTTGCTGCATCATTTCACCGGCAATTTCACAAGCTTTACCTAATGCAACAATAGCCGGAGAGTTTTCTGTTCCAGCACGTCTGCCACGCTCTTGATGACCTCCTCGTAATAAAGGACGAAAACGCACCCCACGTTTTAGATAAAGTACACCAACTCCTTTAGGCGCATGAAGTTTATGCCCTGATAAAGATAACATATCAATCTGGGTTTCTTTGAGATTAATCGGTAGTTTGCCAACAGCTTGAACTGCATCAGTATGAAATAAAGCACCTGCGTCATGAGCCATTTGCGCCATTTCAACCACAGGAAATAAAGTGCCACTTTCATTATTTGCCCACATGATAGAAACAATGGCAACGTTAGCCGAAAGTACCTTGGCATATTCTTTTAAATCCAAACGTCCTTTACTATCAACTTTTAAATAGTGGACGGTATAACCTTCTTTTTCTAAATTCTCACATAAATTAAGGATGGCTGGATGTTCAACCACACTAGTGATAATTTCTTTGCGCTCTGGGAATAGTTTAACGGCAGATAAGATAGCAGTTGAATCTGCTTCAGTTCCACAAGAAGTAAAGATAACTTCCGAATCATGTTCTGCACCAATTAATTTTTGTACTTGTTGACGAGCTTTTTTGATCGATCTGCCAACCATGTTGCCAAACAGATGCATAGAAGAAGGATTACCATATTGTTCAGAAAAATAAGGTAGCATTTCTTCAATAACTTCAGGTGAAACCATGGTGGTTGCATTATTATCAAGATATATTCCAGTAGTCATGACTTAAGCCTCCATTGCATTTTTACGCGCTAACTCTTCTGCTGGTAACACTTGGATTAATTCATTTAAACCATCAGCAAGATGTTGTTGTATTCCTGATAAAGTTGCCACCGCCATTTGACATCCCGAACAAGCACCAGTCATTTTGACATAGATATTTTTCCCATCAATTTCAAGCAATTCAACATCACCCTTATCCCTTTGTAGAGTAGGGCGTATTTCTTCTAATAACTCTTCAACTCTTTTCATTCTCTGGATACTGGTTAATTTCGTCTTAGGTTTGTTAGTATGTACTTTTTGAACTTCATCGATTGATATAGTTGTAGCTGGATTAAAGGCTTGACCTTTTTCAGCTAATACCTTATTTAAGATTTCTTCAATGCCTTCGTGACATGAAGAGCACCCTCCACCAGCTTTAGTATAGTGAGCAATTTCAGCAACAGTAGTTAAATTATTGGCTCGTATCGTTTCTTCAATTAATACCGCATCAACCGCAAAACATTTACAGATTAAAGCACCTTCTTCATGATCATCTGTCCAAACTTCACCACGATAATTAGCCACTGCAGCTTGAAGTGCTTCACGTCCCATAACAGAGCAGTGCATTTTTTCGGGTGGTAACCCATCTAGAAAATCAGCAATTTCTTGATTACTTACCAATAAGGCTTCATCAACTGTTTTGCCTTTGATAATTTCAGTTAATGCTGAACTTGAAGCTATCGCAGAGCCACAACCGAAGGTTTGAAAACCCGCATCTAAAATAATATCTGTTTCTGGATCTACTTTTAAAGTTAAACGTAAGGCATCGCCACAAGATAATGAACCTACATCTCCCGTAGCATTTGCTTCGTCAACAGCTCCAGCATTTCGTGGATTAAAAAAATGCTCTTGAACTTTTTCTGAATAATTCCACATAAGTCAGCTCCTGATAGTAAGTGGTAATGATTAATTTTTTATGGCAAGTATTTTGCAATTTATGATAATAGTATTCAGCAAGTCCTATGCCAAACAATCAATGATATATTACTTGTTGATTTTATTAGATTTTTATAAAAATCACTTTGTAGCAAAGATAACAATTGTTTTATTCCAATTAGATCTAATTTGTTACAAACACAACGAAAGGATGAGAAAATGCAACTTGAACAATTACAAAAAGGTGATAGAGTCTATGCCAGTTGTCATATTTATAATGATGGCGGGATCCCAGATTTGGCTGAAGATGCCCTTATTGCAAAAGCTGGAACGCGAGGTACCATTGTGGAAACCGGGCATCTTGAAGAACCACCTCATAGTTCAATTTATTTGGTGCGATTTGAAGATGAAAACCTAGATTTAGGACCTGCAACGGGCTGTTTAGCCGAAGAATTAAGTGCAAATAAAGTTAATCAATAAAGATAAAAGGGTAGCTGATTCCCCATAACTATCAGCTATAAGGTTGCCTAGATTTTAACCTTGATTTAATATCATGCATGCATTATTATGAAAAATGCTTACATTATTATGTTGGAGTTTAATATGCCATCTTTACAGGTTAGAGATTTGCCCGAAAATGTTTACTATTTATTACAAAAAAAAGCATTAAAAGAGCATCGCAGCTTGTCTCAGGAGGCTATAGTTATATTAGCTAAAGCTTTAAATACGGAAGACTCATTTCAAAGTCGTAGAGCTGACTTATTAAAAGAAATTTGCCTAAACAAAAAAATTGAATCTAAACTGCCAGATGCAATTGATTTGATCCGTGAGGATAGGGAGCGATGATTGCTGTTTTAGATGCCAGTGCTGCTATTGAAGTTGTTTTGCAAAAAAAATTATCTGACAAATTGATTGATGTGATAGTAAAAGCAGATTGGGTTATTTCCCCTTCATTATATATTGCTGAGGTGAACAACGTTTTCTGGAAGTATCAAAAATTTTCAAATTTAGAGTTTGAAATATGTGATCGTCATATTGAGCAAACAATTCGACTGGTTGATGACTTTATTCATGATAAGGAGTTATATCGTGAAGCTTTTGCTTTGGCCTGCCAGGAAAACCATTCTGTTTATGATATGTTATATCTGACATTGGCAAGAAGAAATAACGCTGTTTTGTTGAGCCTAGATAAGAAGTTAATTACATTAGCAAGTTATCTAAAAATTCATATAAGTCTTTAGTTTTAGATTGAGTTTATTTTGGTAACTATTAAATATGACTATCCTTTTATGCCAAGATATAAGCTTCGAATAACTTCAGCACCAATTTGATCATTGGGATCAAGAAGTTGTAAAACTTCTAATATTTTTTTACAACAGCGAAGATCCTCTTGACGTAAGCGAATAAATGCAAGTGCTTTAAGACTGTATAAAAAAGTACGAGATGGCCCTCTAAGTTCAGACCAATTACTCGACTCAGGGGTTAGTGATTCCCAATTATGGTTGAATCCCCCCTGAATTGAGGCTTGAATTAAGGATTGAAAAACAATTTCTTCTGCTTTTTCAAGTTCGCCTTGATAAAAGTAAAACTTGTATAAAGCCGTCAATACCTCTAATTGCTGAGGGGATTGTTCATAAGCTTCAAGCAAGGCTTTTAATGATTCTGATTTAGTGCTAATTAATGATGCTGCTTGTTGTAAATGAGCATTTAATTGAGCACCAAGTTCAAAACCAAAACAAACTTCGTCACGAGCAAAGGGTAATATATTTGCTTTATCCATAATCGTTTAACAACTTAGTAATGAACTACCAAAACATTTTAGAGACTACTAACTCTTCAACGGGCTGATCATTGATCAAGTGTTGTTCAAATATTTTTGCCACATCTTCCTTTTGAACCTTACCGTACATAACCCCTTCAGGATAAACTAAAACGGTTGGGCCTTCACCACAAGGACCAAGACAGTTAGTAGTATTGACTTGTACCTTCATAAAAAGCTGGCGTTGTTCAAGTTGATCGTAAAATTCTTGAGCAATCTCAGCGCAGTTTTTATTACTACATGATGAACGTGGATGATTAGGTGGACGATTTTGTACGCAAACAAACACGTGTTTTTCTGGTTTAGGCATTTGGAGCTCCTGTTAACTATTAATTAAGGTAAGTCTTGTATTTCGTGAGTAAAACAATTTTTTGGACAGATTCGCGCACAAGAAGCACAACCAATACAATCCTGGGCATTTTTTAAACTCATCACCATGGCGGTGTCATCTGAAAATCCATCATCATCGTCATCATCATAATCGTCGTAATCATCAATATCATCAGCACTATCTTCACGCTCAACTAAATCAAAAACATCTCGTGGGCATACCTTATAACAACGTCCACATCCGATACAGTTCATTTGATTGATATCAGTCACAAAAGTAGGGACGTAAACTTCACCACCTCGTGTTAATCCAGTAATTTTACTCATGTTATTAGCCCTCATTCATTGCTTTTTCAGCAGCTTGATATTCTGCATCTGCTTTTTCCCAGGCTACACAAGCATCATAAGTTGCTTGTGATATTGCAGGAAGATCTTTATATCCAGCTGGCAGACTATCTTCTACCAGATCATGTAATACACTGGCGTGTTCGGTCGCAATTCTTTTGGCTTTTCTTGCGGCTTTTTGTTTTGCTTTTAACTCATCACTTGTCATTATCATAACTCCTATAATTCAGCAACAACACGATGTTGTTCAATTAAGCTTACTGCATTGCTAACTAATTTAGTTATTTCTTGTTGTAATTTTTCCAAGCTTAAAAAACCAAATCGATGAACATCTCTTAAAGTTTTATCTACTACGATTAGCTTACCGACACAGATAATCGCACGACCAAAACCTTCATGGGTTATATTGATAATAGGTACGGCCATTAAACCCGTTTCTTTTTCAATCATGGAGGAAATTGCGTTGTAATACACTTTAACCCGAGCAATAACAATTTCATCAGGATCGCCAATAATGGGGATCTCTCTTCTTTTGTCTTTGGTTAAAATAAAAGGATCTAAAATTTTAGCCGTTGACCAGTCATCATAAGTGCCATAACTATCAATGCCACGCATTTGACGAATTAGTTGAACCGCAAACTCTTCTTCAAGTAGCGGATCATTTTCCTTTATTTCTATGTTTTCATTACTCATATTTATTCCTTATTTAATAATAATCAATTAGTTAGTGGCTTTTCTTAATAAAAATACTTCGGATGGCAAGTGGGATTTCTTTCGTTTAAATAAATGGATTAAAAAAAATCCTCCCCCCAGTGAAAAAAGGGCTATTAAACTTTGTAGCTCATCACTAAATCCTGTTTTGTTGGCAAATACGGTAAAAATAATCATCATGATTAAAGGGAGAAGGTAAACCGTCATGGCTGAGCGAACTAGCAAAGAATCTGGAATGCCAATAACAACCTTATCGCCCACTTTGCAAGCTAAATAATTATTCAATTGCAGATAAGATGACTTGCCAGCAAAAAGAGGGGAAATAACCTTGGTTTGACAACCGCTACTCGCACATTGCTTGCAAGAATTTCCTGCTTCAACCTTAATCCAAATAAAGTCTTTTTCAGCTTTGCTAATTTGTACTGTTTCTTCAAGCATTTAATCCTCCTGCCAACCTTGTTGCTCCATATCGTCAAAACGAGACAGATCTTTTTTCTGGGTACTAGCAATTGCTTGTGCTAACCAAGCACAAGGACCTTGTTTTAATTCATCCTGCAAATAAGTTAGCAGCTCATTAATTAGGCTTCCAGAAGTGACTTTAACCGGTTGAATATTTTGTTTTTTGAGTTGATTAATGGCCGAAGCACCAATAGCCTGACTATAAACTGCAATACAATCACTTAGAGCAGAAATTTTTTCTGCTAATTTATCTTCGTTTCCATCCATAGCAAGATCAGAAAATTCTAGTGCTTCTATAAAAATTGATTTCTCCATATCAATGGCATAAATAGCAAATGATTTGGCTGTACCAAAGTGTTGATCAACGTGTTTCATATCCGTTGTTGCAAAAGCAACTTTTATTGCCGTTTCCATCCATTTTTCCTCTGATTTATCCTTGATTAATGATAATCTTCGTTGAACACTCATGCTGCACTTGACTCCTGCAGATAATTTTCTTGTTTATACTTAGAGTGATATGGGTGAATTTCGCCTTTTTCTAAACTCAACATAATATTGGCCATTTCAAATAATGTCTGCTGATTTCCCTTATAACCAATCCAGGTTTTTTGATAACCACCTAAAGTATCGTATTGAGGAAAACCCGCACGATATAAAGGAATTCCCAAACGTTCGGCACTTTCAACGCCATGAGAATTACAAATTAAGACTTCAGCTTGATTCTCTTTTGCAAGTTGCTCCAGATCTTCTAAATCACCAATTTTCACCACTTTGGTTGGTATTTTTTTTAATATTCGCGCATTCACTGGGGTAACAGCTGTCACAACTTCAACGCCAACTGAGGTCAACATTTCACTGAAAGCAAAAAGTAAGTCTGGATCAGCGGCGACAGCAAAACGTGCTTTCCCTAACATAAAGTGGCTATCAAGAAGGGCATCTTGAAGTTGAGCGCGTTGACGTTCTAATTTTTTAGCTACTGGATTTCCCGAGATTTGATGTAGGGTATTGATGAACTGATCGGTGGCATCAATACCCATCATATGCTCAAAGCGAAAATCAGGAACATTAGTAAGTTGAAAGAGTTTATCTGCTGCTTTATGCATTGAGTCTCCAATCACTAAAGTTGCGATTGCCTGATGTAGATTGGCAAGTTCAGAGACTTCAGTTCCACCAATGGTTAAGGATGAAAAGTCACTTTCATCTAAGTGGCCATCAAGTGAATCTGACAAATCGGGTAGCAAAACAGGGCGCAAATTAAATGACTCGATGATTTCTTTTATTTCTTCTAAATCCCCAGGGGTGAGAAAAGATCCAACTAAAACATTGACTTGTGGTTGTTGTGTTGAGGATGAACTTACTGATGCATTTGAAGAAGTACTTGCAGCAGTATTAGGGACTAAGTTTTCAAAAATGCTTTCTAACGCCTTGGCAAAACCACTTTCTAGGCTACCTGAAAAATCTGGGCTGGTAACAGCAACAATTGGTGTTTTATCATATTGTGGGTATTTTTTTCTAAATTCATTCATCGCCATACCGACATCACTTCCTTGAGTTTCAGCTAAACCCGTAGTCGCAAGTCCTAGTAAAGAAGGTGAACTTTTATCAATAATCGTTTTTAAACCTTCAATAACATTTTCTTCCGATCCCATGATCGTACTGACTTGTTCCATAGCTGTTGTTTGTAAAGGAATCGGTTCTCGAAAATGGCGTACAAAATAAATTTTAGCAAAGGCGGTACAACCTTGAGAGCCGTGTAACATGGGGATAGCACGCTTAAAACCTAAAAATGCCAAGGCGGCACCAATGGTTTGACTGGCTTTTAGAGGACTAACAGAAAGTGCTTTACTACGTTTGATGATCTCAACCATGTTTATAGCTCCTCTGTTTTTTCAGTTTGATTACTTTGACGAGCAGGCTGGCTAGTATGCCAGATGGGCTGTGTTCTCACTTTTTCCCAGATAGGACTATTAATCGTCAGATCTAAACGTTTTGCCAGCTCAACCATGCCAATATAACCGGCATAAGCAAACTCTCTTTCTTGGTTAATATCCAAAAATGGGATCCGTGCCTTTAATGCGGTATACATATTTCTTCCACCGGCAATTAATACATCAACATTGTTATTTCTGACAATATCAATTAACACCCTGGGATTTCCATCTTCTAGTAAAAATGCATCCTCACCCATTAACTCTCTGATCCTTGCTTTATCTTCTTCGGTCGATTTTTTAGTGCCGGTAGCAACCACCTGCATACCTAAATCTTTTAATGCTGCAACAATTGACCATGATTTAACGCCTCCTGTGTACAGCAATACTTTTTTACCTGATAGCTTTTCTCTCCAAGGCGCTAATTTTTCAGTAATAATAGCTTCTTCACGTTGAATTAATTGCTCAGTGCGCTGTTTAAGATCCTCATCATCAATTAAACGGGCAAAATCTCGTAAGGCTTGTGATACATCAGCAACCCCATAAAAGCTACCTTCAAACCAAGGTGTGCCAAAGGCATCTTTTAGTTTTCTGGCAACATTAATCATTGCTTTTGAGCAAACCATCATATTGGCTTCTGCTTTGTGCATGGTTTGTACTTCATGGTATCTAGCATCACCTGATAAGGTACATAAAATACGTAAACCGAGTTCATCAAGTAGGGGTAACACATGCCATAATTCACCCGCAATGTTATATTCACCGATTAAATTAATATCATGAACTTTTATACCAGGACGCTCAGCAGATGCAGGAATAGGGGATGGTTCTCGTTGACCACAAACATATTTGATCATGGTTTCTCCAGCAATACGATTACCTAAATTTTTAGTGCCATAAAAACCTGCTGCATCAACGGGAATAACCGGAGTATTCCAACGTTGCTGAGCAGCAAGGCAGACTGCTTCAATATCATCGCCAATTAAAGCGGGAATGCAGGTGTTATAGACAAAAATAGCTGCTGGTTGGTAGCTTTCAACTGCCTGTTTAATAGAGTGAAATAAGCGGTTTTCACCTCGTCCCATAATAATATCTTGCTCTGTAATATCAGTTGTCATACCAATACGAAATAAACGAGAACCACTGGAACGAGTTCCTCGGTTATCCCATGAGTTACCTGCACAGGCAATGGAGCCATGAACAATATGAGCAACATCAGCAATGGGTAATAAAGCTATTTGAGCACCATCAAAGGCACAACCACCAGCCGTAGCTCCTGGCTTAGGTTTAGCGCAACCGGATTTGGATTTCTTATTATGACTACAAGCGGGCTCATCAAGTAAAATAGCGATATCTTTTTGCTTCATCTTTACCATCTCATCTGTTAATTTAATTGTTGTGTGTTGAGCAGTTGATTTCTGTAATATGTTGTTAATTAGTATAAATAGCTATCAGCAAACTTTATGCCATCAACTAAGCTATTGTTTTATTAGATATTTAAATTGTAGTAAATACGACAATGGATAATTATTGTGACTAATCATTCAAAAATAATAAAAATGAAAGCTATCAGTGGCTACCTTTTTTTATAGCTTAGATCTTAAGCAATCACTGATTTCAATTTGAATCGCTTTTTTATCACGATTTATCTTTAACATCATAGCTGACTCAGGTACAATATCTGGTTTTTTAAATATTGATTAAGGTTTTTCTTGTTATGCCAGAAATAAAATTGCCAGATGGTTCTATTAGAGAGTTTGTAAATGCCGTTACTGTGATGGATGTTGCAACGGATATTGGTACAGGTTTGGCAAAAGCAACTATTGCGGGGAAAGTTAATGGGCAAATTGTTGATGCTTCCTTTATACTTGAACAAAATTGTGACTTGCAAATTATTACCGAGCGTGATGAAGCAGGGTTAGACATTATTCGTCATTCTACGGCTCACTTAATGGCCCAAGCGGTTAAAGCCTTATTTCCTAAAGCCCAAGTTACTATCGGACCAATGATCGAAAATGGCTTTTATTATGATTTTGCTTATGACGAAAGTTTTTCACCCGATGATTTGCTAAAAATTGAGAAAAAAATGCAGCAACTGGTCGAGGCTAATTTAACGATTATCCGAAGCACAAAAACACGTGATGAAGCAGTTGAATTTTTCAAAAGTATTGGTGAAGTTTACAAAGCGGAAATAATTGAGTCAATTCCTACGGATGAAGATTTGTCTTTGTATCAACAAGGTGACTTTATTGACTTGTGTCGTGGTCCTCATGTGCCATCTACCGGAAAGTTAAAAGCATTTAAATTGATGAAACTTGCTGGAGCCTATTGGCGAGGTGATTCAAATAATGCTATGTTACAGCGAATTTATGGAACGGCATGGGCAAATAAAAAAGATCTTAAGGCTTATTTAAATCGTTTAGAAGAAGCCGAAAAGCGTGATCACCGTAAACTGGGCAAGCAACTTGATTTTTTTCATATGCAAGAAGAAGCTCCAGGAATGGTTTTTTGGCATGACAAAGGCTGGACTATCTATCAGCAGGTTGAACAATATATTCGAGGTGTATTAAAAAATAATGACTATCAAGAGGTTAATACACCTCAAGTTGTAGATCGTAGCCTTTGGGAAAAGTCAGGCCATTGGGATAAATTTGGTGACATGATGTTCACTACGCATTCTGAAAACCGAGACTATGCGGTTAAGCCAATGAATTGTCCTTGTCATATACAAATTTTTAATAAAGGACTTAAATCATATCGTGATCTCCCTTTACGTATGGCAGAGTTTGGCTCTTGTCATCGTAATGAGCCATCAGGTACCTTGCATGGTTTGATGCGAGTGAGAAATTTTGTGCAAGATGATGCACATATCTTTTGTACTGAAGATCAAATTCAAAGTGAAGTATCTACGTTTATTGATCTATTATATGAAGTCTATGAACACTTTGGTTTTACAGAAATTATCGTTAAACTATCTACTCGTCCTGAACAACGAGTCGGCTCTGATGAAGTTTGGGACAAAGCAGAAGCAGCTCTACAAGCATCACTGGATAGTCGTAAAATGAACTGGGAGTTACAACCGGGTGAAGGTGCTTTTTATGGACCAAAAATTGAATTTTCTTTAAAGGATTGTATTGGTCGAGTATGGCAGTGTGGCACGGCACAAGTTGATTTTTCAATGCCAACACGCTTGGATGCAAGCTATATTGATGAAAATGGGGAAAAACAAACCCCAGTGATGATCCATCGTGCAATTTTGGGCTCTTTAGAACGTTTTATTGGTATTTTGATAGAGGAACATGCAGGTAAATTACCAGAATGGTTATCACCCGTTCAAGCGGTTGTGACAGGAATTAGTGATAAACAAGCAGATTATGTTCAATTTATCACAAAAAAATGTCATAATTACGGCTTACGTGTCGAATCAGACTTGAGAAATGAAAAGATTGGCTTTAAAATTCGCGAACATACTTTAGCTAAAATTCCTTATATTTTAGTCGCCGGAGCAAGAGAAGCGGAATCGCAAACTCTTTCCGTTCGAACAAGAGAAGGGGAAGACTTAGGCAGTATGACGATTGAGCAATTTGTAGAGCATATTGAACAAAAAACACTTAGGATTACTAAAAAGGAGTAACTAACCATCGCTGCAATTAGACAAACGAAAGACGGCAAACAGTCAACTCGTATTAATGAAGACATTACCACGCCGGAAGTACGACTACTAGGTTCCAAAGGAGAACAATTAGGGATCGTTCCTATTGCCGAGGCCCAAAGACTTTCATTAGAAGCAGAACTCGACTTGGTTGAAATTGCTCCAACGGCAAATCCACCTGTTTGTCGGATTATGAATTATGGAAAATTCATTTTTGAAGAAAAGAAAAAGAAAGCAAACGAAAAAAAGAATCAAAAACAAATACAAGTAAAAGAGATAAAACTCAGACCAGGCACTGAGGAAGGCGATTATCAGGTCAAATTACGCAACCTGACTCGTTTCCTTAATCATGGCGATAAAACTAAAATAACGATTCGATTCCGAGGCCGAGAAATGGCACATCGTGAACTTGGTATGGATGTATTAAATCGTATTTCAAAAGATTTGGAAGAGATTAGTACCATCGAGCAAGCTCCACGATTAGAAGGAAGACAAATGGTTATGGTTTTAGCCCCCGTGAGCAAAAAGTAACTATCACTTGAATTGGGAACTTGTTTTTTCTGTATTAGAATAAGCTCCTCGTTTACCGATTTAAGTTATAAGTATAGTTAAAAACTTGAGTTGGAATAACTTTATCAGCTCATAACTTATGTATTCAATACATTTTGTTTTTATAAAGCAAGATTGTGTGGTTTATATTATTTCAATGCGTAGTGATTTTTAGAGGAGTATTAAAATGTCAAAAAAGATGAAAGCTCATAGTGGCGCATCTAAGCGTTTCAAAGTGACCGCTTCGGGACGAATTAAACGTGGTCATGCAAATCGCAGCCATATCTTAACCAAGAAAACGACTAAGCGTAAGCGTCAATTAAGACGCCCAGAGTGTATGGATGCAGCTGATGCGCCATTAATTAGACGTATGTTGCGATTGGTTTAAGGGAGAAGATAAATGGCTAGAGTAAAACGTGGTGTTCAAGCCCACGCTAAACATAAAAAAGTAATTAAACTTGCAAAAGGTTATTCGGGACGTAGAAAAAATGTCTATCGAGTTGCTGTTCAAGCGGTTACTAAAGCAGGTCAGTATGCGTATCGTGATCGTCGCCAACGTAAACGTCAATTTCGTGCTTTATGGATTGCTCGTATTAATGCGGGAGCAAGAGAGTGTGGCATGAGTTATAGTCGTATGATTGATGGTTTGAATAAAGCCTCTATCGAAATAGATCGTAAAGTGCTTGCTGAGTTAGCAGTAAATAACAAAGATGCTTTTGTGGCTATTGTTGAGAAAGCTAAAGCTGCATTAGTATAATTTTTACCGGTATGAAAAATGGGAAAGCCTAGGCTTTCCCATTTTTTTTGTACCTATGATATATTTCGAATATTTTTATATAGGATACTTGCAGTGCAAGATATGAAACAATTAATTGCAACGGCAATTGATGAAATTACTTCAGCGACAAATATTGATGATTTAGAAAAAGTACGTATAGCTTATTTGGGGAAAAAAGGTTTTATAACCGCTCAAATGAAGTCATTATCACAATTGTCAGCAGAAGAAAGGCCGATACAAGGTCAAGTCATTAATGTGGCTAAAAAACAGATTTATGATGCTATTGCTACTCGTAAACAACAATTGCAACAAGCACAAATTGAAGAAAAGTTAAGTTCAGAAAAAATAGATGTTACTCAACCAGGTAGGGGTAAAAACTTGGGTGGATTACATCCTGTGACTCGTACTTTACAACGAATTGAATGCTTATTTGCACAGATGGGTTTTAGTGTCAAAACAGGGCCGGAAATTGAAGATGATTATCATAACTTTGAAGCCTTAAATATTCCTGAGTCACATCCTGCAAGAGCAATGCACGATACATTTTATTTTGATCCGCATACTGTTCTTAGAACACATACTTCTCCAGTTCAGGTAAGAACAATGGAAAATGAAGCTCCGCCACTAAGAATTATTGCACCTGGCCGAGTTTATCGTTGTGACTCTGATTTAACCCATACGCCAATGTTTCATCAAGTTGAAGGTTTAATGGTTGATGAAAATATCAGTTTTGCTGATTTAAAAGGGTTATTAGATCAATTTTTATGCTTGTTTTTTGAGCGTGATTTAAAAGTGCGCTTTAGACCTTCCTATTTTCCTTTTACAGAACCATCTGCAGAAGCCGATATTGAATGTGTTATTTGTCAGGGCAAAGGTTGCAGGGTCTGTAGTCATACCGGTTGGTTAGAAGTGCTAGGCTGTGGCATGGTGCATCCAGAGGTTTTTCGTCATAGTGGTATCGATGCGAATAAATATACAGGTTTAGCATTTGGTATGGGTGTTGAGCGACTAACAATGCTTCGATATGAGGTGGATGACTTACGACTGTTTTTTGAAAATGATTTGCGTTTCTTAGCTCAGTTTTCATAAAAAACTATTTTCAAAACAAAAAATCAAAAACCATCTGAGAAAAATGGTAACTGTAATTAAAGATTAATTTTAGGTATAACATAGTGAAATTTAGTGAAAACTGGTTAAGAGAGTGGGTAAACCCTGCATTATCAACCGAGCAATTATGCCATTTATTAACCATGGGCGGATTGGAAGTTGATGCAATAGAAAATGTTGCACCTGAACATAGTGGTGTGGTTGTGGGGCAAATTATTGAAGCCAATCAACATCCTAATGCCGATAAGTTAAGAGTTTGCTTAGTTGATGTTGGTGATGCTTCTGAAGAGAAGTTACAAATTGTTTGTGGTGCTAGTAATGCGCGAGCCGGTATTAAAGTGGCATGTGCCATGATTAAGGCGGTTTTACCTGGGGATTTTAAGATAAAAAAATCCAAACTACGAGGGGAACTTTCTTTTGGCATGCTGTGTTCGGCTAAAGAGTTAGGTTTAGGTGATGGTAGTGATGGTATTATAGAATTAGCTGAAGATGCTCCACTTGGTGAAAGTATTTATGATTATTACCAATTAAAAGATAAAACTATTGAATTAGGCATTACGCCAAATCGAAGTGATTGCTTAAGTATCGAAGGCGTTGCTAGAGAAGCTGCAATTTTATCAAAAACGCCATTAAACATACCAGAAATAAAAGCTGCGACTATCTCCGTTAATGATGTTATGGACGTTACAATTGAAGCAAAGGAAGATTGTCCAAGATATTGCTGTCAAATTATTAAAGGTGTAACTGCTAATGTAAGCTCGCCTTTATGGTTGGTCGAACGCTTAAGACGTAGTGATATTCGCTCTATCAGCTTATTAGTTGATATTAGTAATTATGTGATGTTGGAAATCGGACAACCAATGCATATTTTTGATCTGGATAAATTATCAGGTTCAATTGTTGTTCGTAGAGCTAATGAAGGTGAAAGCCTGGAATTATTAGATGGACAAACTATTAAGCTTAGTCAAGATAATCTTGTTATTGCTGATCAAAATCAAGCTTTGGCCTTAGCTGGAATCATGGGGGGAGTATCGAGCTCGGTTACTGAAACAACGTGTAATATATTAATTGAAAGTGCTTATTTTGCGCCTGAAAAATTATCGGG
>CAYMMQ010000026.1:0-4667 GCA_964391585.1 uncultured Ectothiorhodospiraceae bacterium | reverse complement strand
GATGATATAAAAAAAATGTTTATTTCCTTGCAAATGCAAGTTGAAGAGTTAGAAAAACATTGGGTAGTAACCCCTCCTGCATTTCGTTTTGACATTCAATATGAAGTTGATTTAATTGAAGAAGTTGCCCGCTTATATGGTTATGATAATTTGCCCAGCAGTCAATTGATCGCACCTATTACCATGAGTGCAAAATCAGAGGAGCTTTTATCTCTATCAAGCTTAAAACAATGTTTTGTTGATTTGGATTACCAAGAAGTGATTAACTATAGTTTTGTTGATCCCAAGTTTCATCAATATTTTAGGACAGAAAATCAACAATCAAATGATTCTTATATCAACTTAACCAATCCTATCTCAGAAGATTTATCGCAGATGCGTAGCACCTTATGGCAAGGTTTGCTTAACTCCTTATTACATAATCAGAATCGGCAACAAGCTCGTATTAGATTGTTTGAATCAGGAAGTTGTTTTTTTAGAGAAAAAGGTATTACTAGCGAAATTGACATGATTGCTGGTGTGATTTGTGGTCGATTATTTCCAGAGCAATGGGGACAAGATAATAAACAACAGTGTGATTTTTTTGATCTTAAAGGTGATATAGAAAAAGTATTAAGCTTAGGGGGTAATCTAGCACATTATCAGTTTGTTACTGCAAAACATCCCGCTTTGCATCCAGGTCAAACAGCAGAAATTCTTTATCAGCAACAGCATATTGGTTGGATAGGAACATTACATCCTGAGTTAGCTAAAAAACTTCAGCTAAAGCAGCAAACTATTCTATTTGAGTTAAAAGTGAATGAAGTATTAAGCTCTAAAATCCCCCAATTTACTAAAATCTCAAAATTCCCTGCCATCCGCAGGGATATAGCGATAATTGTTGATAAATCATGTGCTTCGCAAGATTTATTAACAACAATTAGAGAAAAAGCAGGTAAAATTCTTATTGATGTGATATTATTTGACACTTATACTAGTAGTCAATTAGAATCAGATAAGAAAAGTTTGGCGATTGGTTTGCTATTGCAAGATGAAAGCAAAACTTTAACAGATAAAGAAATTGATCAGTTAGTTGAACAAGTTTTAGATGTTTTAAATACCCAGTTTGGGGCAAAATTACGAGATTAGTATGGCACTTACAAAAGCAATGTTAGCCGATAGGTTATGTTTTGAACTTGGTTTAAACAAGAGAGAAGCAAAAGAATTTGTTGAAACCTTTTTTGAAGAACTTAAAGTTTCCTTAGAAAATGGAGATAATATCAAATTGTCTGGTTTTGGTAATTTTGATATCCGTGATAAAAGAGAACGTCCGGGTCGAAATCCTAAAACGGGAGAAGAAATTCCTATTTTAGCACGTAGAGTAGTAACCTTTAAATCAGGTCAAAAACTTAAATCACGAGTAGAAGCCTATGCTGGAAGCATCGAACAATAATGAATTACCAGTAATCCCTGGTAAACGCTATTTTACCATTGGTGAAGTCAGTGAACTCTGTGTTGTAAAACCGCATGTTTTACGTTATTGGGAGCAGGAGTTTACCAATCTAAAACCGGTAAAGCGTAGAGGAAATAGACGTTATTATCAACGTAAAGATGTTATTATGATCCGGCAAATTCGTAGCTTATTATACGAGCATGGATATACTATTGGTGGAGCTAAATTAAAGCTTTCGGGTGAAGAAGCTAAGGAAGATGTTAATCGTAGTGTGCAAATTATCCAGCAGCTACGTTTAGAGCTTGAAGAAGTTTTGGATATTCTTAAGCATTAATAACCCAGTCAGCTCAATTTTAGTCAGCCCGATTGTAAAACGTTTCTGAATGTATTTTAGAAACGTTTTTCTTTTTTACAACAAAAAAATAGTTTAATGAACGCAGCTCATATTGCAATAAAAGTTGATAATAGCTATTTTTTCAATGTATTACGGTAAATTATTCAATCGCAACTCACCATCATTCGATGAGTATAAAAGCTATTTCACCCAAGCATTTATATCTATTATGTCTTTTTCTGTTAGCACACCGGCGATATTTTTAAGCTGTAAATAATGCTGGATGTAATTATACTTAGCTTGTTGATGTTTTACTTGAGCAGAATAATAATCAGTATCAGCGATAAAAACATCATTAATAGTTGCCGTGCCGTAGTTAAAAGCAGCTTTAATACTTTCTTTTCGTTTCTTTTCAGACTCAATTAGCTGCTTAGTCGCTTTAATATTAAGGCGTTGCGTTTTAATGCCTAAATAATTTTCACGCAATTGTTGTTCAACTTTACGTTGCATTTCAATAACACCTTGTTCTGCAAGCGCTAAACGATGAACACTTTCAGATTTCCCAGCAGATATTTTTCCACCTTGATATAAAGGTTGGGAAAAATTTAAACCAATCGTTGCCGTGTTGGTGGTGGGAGCAGGTGCATTATCATAACCGGTATTTTGATGTGAGTAGTTAAGCCCCATACTGATAGTCGGAAAATATGCGGCATTTTTAACATCTAATTCCTTTTTAGCTACAGCAATACTGGTTTTAGCGGCAATTAGATTGGCGTTATTTTTTAATGCCAAATCTAGCCAGTCCTTAATGCTACCTTCAATTTCTGGAAAATTAAGATCATCTTTTAAAGGGCTTAAGTTTTTAACTCGTTCACCAATAATGCTGTAAAGCTGTTCAAAAGCAACTGCACGATTGGCATCTGCTTGAATTTCTTCACTTAACACTTGATCTAATCGGGCTTGGGCTTCATAAACACTGGTAACTTTGATTAATTGCTTTTTGTATAAGGCATTTAATTGATTGAGGTTTTCATTTATGGCTTTTTTACGTTGTTGCACTAAAGCGAAGTTATCTTCACTACTTAATACACCCAGATATTTTTCTACTACTCTAGTCATCAAGTCGCGTTGTGCTTGTAAATAATCATTTTCAGATTTGTTAGTTAATAATTGCCAGCGCTGATTTTCACGATAAGAGCTAAGATTTAATAGTGCCTGATTAATGGATAAGCGCAGTGATTTTCCATTATATTGCTGTGCTGATGAGCTGCTATTAACTATTTTTAGGTCATTTCTTGAAGCGTTTCCCGTAATGGATGCTTGTGGATATAAGTTCGCTTCGGCTTGTTGTTGCTGTGATTGAGATATCAAAACCTTAATTTGTGATGCAATAGAGCTTGGATCAGAGCTTACTGCCATTTCATAAGTTTGTAAAATATTCTGGGCATAAACATTAGCAACCAAGGGGAATAGACAACATTGACTTATGCTAAGGGCTAAGAGAGTTTTTTTCATTTTTTTCATGATCATTAATCTTCAATAAAGGAGCGGGCAAAAGCATTGCTAATCGGTTGTACTAGATATTCAAACACCGTACGTTCGCCAATTTTAATTAAAACATCAGCAGGCATACCGGGTAATAAGACTAAGTCACCTAAATTTTTATATCCTTCTTCAGTGATTTTAACCCGGCTAAGGTAGTAGGGCATACCCGTATTCTTATCCACTAATCTATCGGGGGAAACACCAATCACTTCTCCTTCTATAACTGGGGTTGTTGCACTTTTAAATGAGCTAAAGCGTACTTCTGCAATAAGTCCAGAGTGCATTTTATCAATATCAGAGGGGGATACTTGTGCTTCGATAATTAATTGTTCATCTTGGGGAACAATTTCTAATATTGGGCTACCAGGAGCAACAACGCCGCCTAATGTGTGGATAGTCATGCCTATTACCATGCCTGAAACAGGGGCGGTAATAACTATACGATCAATTTTATCTTGAATAGCGACAATTCTTTCCGTTATATCACTGAGTTTGGTATTTACTTCACTCGCTTTTTCAGTCACTTCTAATTGAAATTGCTTTTCTATTTGTAAAATCTGCAATTCAGATTCACCAATTTTAATTTGAGCACCAGTGATGGCAGAGCTGTTTTTTGCTACTTCACCTTCAAGTTCAGCAACACGGCGTTGCATATCACGCATTCTGGTTTTATCTGCAAAACCATCTTTTAATAAGTCTTTAAATTCAGATATTTCTTCTTTGTATAATTGGATTTGCTTTTTCTGGCTTTTTTGTAGCTCACTTAATCCATTAGTTTGCTCATGTAACTGATCAATTCGTTGCTTGAGCACGGCAACTTCCCCTTTTCTTGCAGTGCTTCTTGCATTAAATATTTGAGTTTGTATCGACATGACTTCTGCAACTTCAGGTTTATCTTGTCTTTGTAATAAGTACTCATCAAAAGTAATCGATTCATCACCATGGCGTTCTGCCTGCAGGCGAGCAGCAAGGCTTAATAAAGATACATATTGTGCTTCATTAATTTCAAGTTGAGCTTTTAGTTGGGTTTTATCTAAAACTAATAATACATCCCCTTTTTTGACCGACTGACCGTCTTTGGCATTAAGTTGCTCAACAATACCTCCTTCAAGATGTTGAACCGTTTTACGGTAGCTTTCCACAGTAACCACTCCTGAAGCTAATGATGCACTATCCAGTGGGGCGAGGAATGACCAACCGAGCATAAAACCAAACACTACTATAATAATGGTATAACCAATAGAAGCAGGTCTATTTAGACTTACATCAACACTTTGTTCGGTATCGGTTTGTTTGTCTTGTTGTATAGGGTTAACATCAATCACTTTTTGACTGCTTTTTTCTTGGGCTGATGCT
>CAYMMQ010000025.1:18226-23019 GCA_964391585.1 uncultured Ectothiorhodospiraceae bacterium | reverse complement strand
ACAGCAAATTTATAACTCATTAGCTCATCAACCATAGATGTTTTTATAGTGGGCAAAGTGCTTTTTATATTTAACTCTTTAATATATTCCGTTACACTACGAATTATACTTAAGTGTTTTTGAATTTCTCTTTCTGATTCAATCTCTGTAAAAACTTTAGGTTCCTCATTTTCTTCATCAGTTTTCTCTTTTTTTCCAAACTGTTTTTTCGCATCTTCTATCAGTTTTTCAATACCATGTACTTTCTTATCTAGCGCTTGAATTTCACCATAGCGAACAATAATTTCATTCAAAATTAATTCTTGCACATTCTCAGGCCAAGCAAAGCTGTGTAGCTTTAATAAATAATCTTCCAGCTCATCAATCGCTCGCTTTAATTTTAAAATTTTTAATTGACGCTGATGCTCTCTATATTCAATCTCTGCTGCAATAGTATTGATAAACATCGTTGCTAACAACAATGCACCAATACTAATAACCAGCTCCCATGTATCCATTAATTATTATCCAAAATAATATTTTCCATGATAGAGATATCGGCCATATTAAAATTTTCTACATTTGTCTTGTTAATAAAAATATAGCTTACTAACATACATATAGTGATAGCCATTAAAAAATAAATAACTTAAAAATTAAGTATACCTGAAATATACATACAGTTGAGGTAAGTATTATCAATACCTGCAAATACTTTGACATCATTTAAGATTATGTCTATTATTGCTGTACCATCTGTTGTTAATCTTCAATTTTACTTGAAACTTATACAATAAACTTAAAATACTATCTCGCCTTGCTTAATGTTTATACTAGGAATGCATATGAAATATACTTACATTCTATTGTTGTTATGCCTTTTGATTTTGTCTGCTGATAAGATTTTTGCCAAAAATGAAATTTATAAATGTCTTGATCAATATGGTCGCCCCACATACTCCACTCAAGCAACTTGTGCTAAACCAGAGACAGTGCAAACCTCAAATACTAAAAACAAGCGAAGCAAAAAAACTAAAGTGAATAGTGAGGAGCGAAAAAATAACATTAGGCAGTGTAAAAATTCCAAAAAAACATTAACAACTTATAAAAAGGCACTTTTCTTGACCAAGATGATAAATCATAATGGAAAAGAGATTAAAGTCCGATTAAATAAAGAGGAACAAAAGAAAGCTTTAATTGATGCTGAAAATGAGGTTGAGTATTGGTGCTCAAAAACCCAATAAACTACAAATATTATGATTTTGTGAACTTGCTAACATCCATAATATATAAGATTAGTAGCTTTATTTAAATAAAGAAGTTTATATCTATCAAAACCTTGACGAAATATAATGACTGAACTAGAATTAGAATATAAAAGCAAACTATTTGAGGTATAAAATGGTTATCACAAGTGTTAACTCTATCAGTAATGTACAAGGAACTGGCTTTAATAGTATTTCTAATGCTAGTAAGGCTCTTGGGCAAAATTCTGTTAAAGCCAGCACTCCAACCCAAATTGAAAGATCATTGCGTTCAGATAACAGAGAATTGAGCACAAAAAATGATCGCTTACAATCTGAAAACAACACTTTGTATAGAGAAAACTCTAAACTGCAAGTAGAAAACACCAGTTTGTCAAAAGAAGTTTCCCAGCTTTCATCTGCTAATAACGATATTTATAAACCCAGTAAGCAAGCAGAGACTCGCTCTGAAACTAAAGCAAAAAGTGCTGATGAAGTTGTAACTAAACAAGAGCAATCTCAAGCTGCTGCTAGCAAAGAATATGTCGCAGCTAATAACCCAACTGCTTCCCCTTCTATTTCATCTTACATCAATAACTTAAGCGGAATTGATGTTGGCAGTGCTGTAAATTCCTTTGTTTAATTTAGTAGCCCTCTTGCCTTACTCCTTTTCTTTTGAAAAAATAAACTAATACTGATGAGTTTGCGTCGTTTTAAAGATTATGAACCAAAACTTGGGGACGATTGTTATATAGATCCATCAGCACAAGTTATTGGTCGGGTAGAAATTGCTAATAATTCATCTATATGGCCCCTAGTCACGATACGAGGCGATGTCAATAGTATTTCTATAGGTGAAAACACCAATATCCAAGATAACTCTGTGCTACACGTCAGTCATGAGCATGAAGCAAGCCCTCCTGGTGGTTTTCCCTTAATTATTGGTAATAATGTCACTATTGGTCACAGTGTAGTCCTTCATGGTTGTCAAATTGGAAACAACTGCTTAATCGGTATGGGTGCATGTATTCTTGATGGGGCAATTATCGAGGATAATGTTCTTATAGCTGCTGGAAGTCTAGTGGCTCAAAACAAGCGAGTCAAAAGTGGTTATTTATGGATGGGCAGTCCTGCAAAACCGATACGTGAATTAAATGAAGACGAGAAGAAATGGCTAATATATTCGGCTCAGCATTATGTGAAACTAAAAAATGAATATCTATCCTGATAATCCATTGAGCGATATTTTTATTATTAAAACCTCTACTAGGTTTATCCGTTAATCTTTTTTCAATATCCCCAACTTTTCCCATATTGAATCCACATACTGGACAACTGCTTCATCCTTTATAATTGGTCTTCCCCACTCCCGATGCGTTTCCCCTCCAAACTTATTGGTTGCATCCATGCCCATTTTAGAGCCTAGACCTGATTCTGGTGAAGCAAAGTCTAAGTAATCAATAGGGGTATTTTCAATTAGTGTAGTATCACGAGCAGGATCCATGCGAGTTGTTATCGCCCACATAACATCATTCCAGTCACGCACATTAATATCATCATCACAGACAATAATAAACTTTGTATACATAAACTGTCTTAAAAACGACCAGATACCAAACATAATCCTTTTAGCATGTCCTGGATACTGCTTTTTTATACTCACAACAGCTATTCGGTAAGAACAACCTTCTGGTGGTAAATAAAAATCTACAATTTCAGGGAATTGTTTTTGCAATATTGGAATAAAGACTTCGTTAAGAGCCACGCCAAGTATCGCCGGTTCATCAGGAGGTCTTCCCGTATAAGTACTATGATAAATAGCATCATGGCGCATGGTTATTCGCTCAATCGTAAAAATAGGGAATTTGTCTACTTCATTATAATAACCCGTATGATCGCCATAAGGACCTTCTTCATGCAAAAGTCCAGGCTCTAGATAACCTTCCAAAACGATTTCACTATTAGCAGGAACCTGTAAAGAATGTGTGATACAGTTCACTAATTCCGTTTTTGAGCCCCGTAATAGTCCTGCAAAGGCATACTCAGACAAAGAGTCAGGAACAGGGGTAACAGCTGCTAATATCGTTGCTGGATCTGCACCCAACGCTACGGCAATTGGAAAGCGCTCATTAGGGTGTTTTTTTTGCCACTCTTTATAATCTAACGCACCACCTCGGTGAGCCAACCAACGCATAATTAATTGATTTTTATTAATCACTTGCTGACGATAAATGCCTATGTTCTGCCTTTTTTTCTCAGGACCTTTGGTAATCACCATTCCCCAAGTAAGCAAAGGTGCAACATCGCCCGGCCAGCAAGTCTGGATCGGTAGCTTTCCCAAATCAACTTCATCCGCTTGATAAACAATTTGTTGGCATGGAGCCGAACTTAATACTTTCGGTGCCATATCTAATACTTTACGAAATTGCGGTATTTTCCCCCACGCATCTTTAAAACCACTTGGTGGTTCTGGTTCTTTTAAAAAGGCTAATAATTTACCTATATCACGCAAAGCACTAACAGAAGTTTGTCCCATCGCCATAGCAACTCTTTCTGTAGTACCAAATAAATTTGCTAATACTGGCATATTGTAGCCTTTGGCATTTTCAAACAATAAAGCAGGACCTCCTGCTCGCAAGGTACGGTCAGCTATTTCAGTCATTTCCAAATAAGGATCAACCTCCATATCAATCCGTTTAAGTTGACCAGTTTCCTCTAACTGGCTAATAAAATCTCTAAGATCTCGGTATTTCATAAATATCCCTATAACGTCCTATGCCTTATGTAAAATTAGACATTAAAATAAATAACTGCAGATAAAGACCGTTAATTCGAAAAAAACAGTGTATACAAACTATAACAAGCAAAAGCGATCACCATTGTTCCCGCTGCTTGTCGCACTATTCTTTTATGCATAAAAGTTCGCATACTGGCTGCGAATACCCCCATTAGCAGTAACATTGGAAGAGTTCCAATCGCAAAACTGAACATAATTAACCCACCTTGAATAGCACTTGCTGAGCCTATAGCCATAAACAAAATAGTATAGACTAATCCACAGGGTAACCACCCCCACAATAATCCAAGAGCCAATGCTTTTGCTACTGAGTTAACAGGGATAAACCGACGTGAAAAAGGCTGTATTGCTTTCCAAACAGGTGTTCCAAGCTGTTCTATTTTGCTCACTCCAGACCACCATCCTCCTAGGTATAATCCAAGAGCAAGCATTAGTAAGGCGGACAAAAACTTTAAAATAAGCTGGAAAAAATTAAAGCTAAGCAACTCACTGGTTAGCATACTTAAACCACCGAAAAACAGTCCTGCAGTGGTGTAAGAAATAATACGTCCAATATTATAAGAAAAAATAAAAGGAAACATTTTCGCTGGGCTGTTTTGTGTTTCTGCAGGTAAACTCAAGGTTAAAGAACTGACAATGCCGCCACACATACCGATACAATGCACACCACCTAAAAGTCCCGCAATAAAAGCGACAAAATAATTATGAGCTAGAAACTCCATATTAGCGTTTAACATAGGTCATAGGTCATAGGTCATAGGTCATAGGTCATA
>CAYMMQ010000025.1:0-18126 GCA_964391585.1 uncultured Ectothiorhodospiraceae bacterium | reverse complement strand
CATAGGTCATAGGTCATAGGTCATAGGTCATAGGTCATAATTAATGGTGAATGATCTGAAAAGCGTCTGTCCTTATATATGCTGGTGCTCACCAATTTATCTTTTAATGATTGGGTAATAATTTGGTAATCAATTCTCCACCCTGTATTATTTGCCCATGCCTGGCCACGGTTTGACCACCATGTATATTGATCAGCTTGTTGATTTAACACACGAAAAGCATCTACCAAACCAATATTATTATCGGATGTTGATGCAGGATCCGAAAAAACCTGATCAAGCCATGCTCGTTCTTCAGCAAGACAACCTGAACGATTTTTATTGGCGTTAAAGTTTTTAATATCTATCGCTTTATGCACAATATTCCAATCCCCACATAAAATATAGTGTCTATCACCTTGTGATATTTTATGTAAAATAGGTGTTAGCTTAGCTAAAAACTCCATTTTTATCGCTTGACGCTCCTCTTTTGAAGAGCCTGAAGGCAAATATAATGAAGCAACACTAAACTTATCAAAGTCCGCTTGAATAAAACGACCTTCTTCATCAGCAATATCCCAACCTAACCCTGTAATAACCTTATTTGGCTTTTGCTTACAATATATTGCCGTGCCACTATAACCTTTTTTCAACGCATCAAAAAAATAACGAAAATATCCTTGAGGAGAAAAGATATCATCTGATAATTGATCAACTTGTGCTTTGGTCTCTTGAATACACACTACATCCGCTTGCTCTTCTAACATCCAGTCAAAAAAACCTTTCTTTGCAGCGGCTCGGATACCATTTAAATTTGCCGATATAACTTTCATTTTTTTCTCTATATTTATTACTTACCAATTTTCAGCTAATAACTCAAAATATGCCTGTGGATGCAAACAAGCGGGACAAACTCTAAGCGCTTCCTCTCCTTCGTGCAAATAGCCACAATTCCTGCAACGCCATATCACTTTTCCATTACGTTTAAAAACTTTTCCTGCTGCTAAATTGCCAGCTAATTCTTTATATCGCTTACCATGCTGTTTTTCTGCTACGCATATCGCATTAAAAGCAGCAGCTATCGCATTAAAACCTTCATCTTCTGCTACTTGGGCAAAAGCAGGATACATCACTTGCCATTCATGCTCTTCACCCGAGGCAGCTGCTTTTAAATTTTCCAAAGTAGTTGATACTTTGCCGGCTGGAAATTTTTCTTTTATTTCAAAGGCTCCACCTTCTAGAAAGTTAAAAAACCGTTTAGCATGCTCTTTCTCCTGATTTGCGGTTTCTTCAAAAATATCAGCAATTTGCACTAACCCTTCTTTTTTAGCGACACTGGCAAAAAATGTATATCGGTTTCGAGCTTGTGATTCTCCAGCAAAAGCAATTAATAAATTCTTTTCTGTTTTACTTCCTTTTATACTTTTATTCATAGCAACTCTCTAAGTTTATTCAATGCTTAAAATGTTAATTATTTAACCGTATTCTTTAAGCTGGTTTTCAGCTAAGTTTTTTTGCCAAAACATTGCACTGCCATTTGTTGAATCAAGTTGATAAGCAGAGAATCCAAATTTTTCATACGATGATTTTGCAATCTCATTTCCACTAAGCACTTCTAATGTTATTTTACAACAGCCATTTAGCAACGCTTTTTCCTCAACCTTGTACAACAATTTTTGACTAATACCCTGACCTCTAAACTGCTTAACCACCACAATATCATGAATATTAATTAATGGTTTAGCTGCAAAAGTTGAAAATGACTCAAAACAATTAATCAAACCGACAGCCTCATTATTTACATAAGCAATAAAGCTAAAGGCATAGGGAAGCTTCGCCAGTCCTCTCACCACTTTCTCCTTTACTTCATTAGTAAGTGCCTGTCCGCCACCCATAGGATCTAGGGCATAATAACTGAGTAAATACTGAATATCATTTTCATGTGATGAATTAAAATAGTCTGCTTTAATAATTTCTACTTTCATTGCTTTAATTATCTGTGATTTTGGCTAATGATATTATGTCGCACTAAGGAAAAATGTCAACTTGAATCAGCATTTGCTCGCTTAAACAGTATTTCCAATTGTTTTAACTATAGTTTATAATTCCCCAATCTTTCAAAAAGTGCAAGTAGCAAGATACAAAACAAACTACTTGCATGAATACCTTTTTAAACCAAAGCTATGGTTCTCAACAAAGTATTGTGAATTTTAAACATAAAATCAAATCAATTTATCAAGTGCAAAGCGATTTTAAGGTAAGCAATGTGGCTAATAAAAGCAGACCGTTACCACGTAGATCTTTGTTAGCAATCACTTTGTTATTTATCATAATAGCTATTTATTTTAGTCTTGATGATGAAGCTATTACCCCAATAGAAACTAAAATAGAACTCGCCCAACAAGACAAAATTAAAGAGCCACTAAACCAAGACTATCTTCAAGATAATCTTTATAGTAAGGTAAATAGTAACTTTTCTAATGAGCAAGTGACGATTAACGGTTCTTCCTTAAAAAATAATAATAATGATACGCAGAGTATTAGTGCTGTTAATAGTAGTTTAAGCTCAACAAAAAAATTAACAGATGATATTAAGCCCAAAATAATTACCAAGAACTCTCTCTCTGAAGTTGATAAGAATTTAAAAACACGTCATCTTATTATCAAAAATGGCGATAGTCTTGCTATTATTTTTCAAAGATTAAAACTCAGCCCTTCTATTCTATACAAGCTCGCGAATACAACAAAAGACGGAAAGCAACTTAAAGCTATTAATATTGGCCAACAATTAGATTTTGTTGTTAATTCAAAAAATTTTTTGCAGCAACTTGTTTTTCATAAAGATAAAGTAGAGTCCATCCACTTTAACTATGACCCAAAAAAAGACACTTATAGTTCCAGCATTTTAACTAAAGATATTGAAAAACGTCAACGCTTAGTTAATGTCACCATAAAAGACTCGTTATTTCATTCTGCAACCGAGCAAGGCTTAAGTGATAACTTAACCATGCGAATTGCCCAATTATTTGCATGGGATATTGATTTTGCTTTAGATGTTAGAGAAGGTGATTCCTTTAGTGTGTTATTTAACGAACACTATTTAGAGGGTGAAAAAATCAACAATGGAGATATTCTTGCTGCTGAATTCATTAATCAAGGCAGTCCTTATTACGCTATCTATTATAACGAAGACAACGATTATAAAGGTTATTATGATCAAGATGGTTATAGTAAACGAAAAGCCTTTCTAAAAACCCCTGTGGCATTCACTCGTATTAGTTCAAAATTTTCCAAAAGACGACTTCATCCAGTGTTTAACCGAGTTCGCGCCCATAAAGGGGTTGATTATGCCGCACCAAGAGGCACTCCAGTTAAAGCAGTTGGAGATGGTAAAGTGGTATTTAAAGGTCGAAAAGGCGGTTATGGTAAAGTGCTACAAATTCAGCACGGTAGCAAATATATGACCGTTTATGCTCACCTAAATGCTTTTAATAAAAACGTCAAACGAAACGGACGAGTATCTCAAGGCCAAACAATTGCTTATGTTGGTAGTACAGGAACAGCAACCGGACCACACTTACATTACGAGTTCAGAGTTAATGGCGTTCATAGAAATCCTCTTACGGTAAAGCTACCTCGAGCCAACCCATTAGCAAAACGATACTTGCCAGAATTTAAAAACCTATCACAACAGCTGCTTGCATCACTTAAACGAGGTAAGCAAACTCAACTGGCATTAAGTAATCAATCAAAATAATGAATAATCTCTACATAGGCGTAATGTCGGGCACCAGCCTTGATGCAATTGACTGTGTTATTGTTGATTTTTCCAATGAAAACATCCCTCAGTTAATACAGCATTATTCACAAAAAATCCCCTCTGAATTAAAACAATCGCTTTTATCCTTAACTATTGCTCATGAGAATGAAATTGAATTAATGGTAAAAATGGATGTTGAATTAGGAGATCTAATCGCAGAATGCTGCTTACAAGTTCTGAAAAATGCCTCATTAACGTCTAATAATATTAAAGCGATTGGTTCTCACGGACAAACCATCCGTCATTATCCACACCCGTCTTTTGCTAGCAGTTTACAAATCGGTGATGCGAATATCATTGCTGAACGCACAGCGATCAAAACCATTACAGACTTTCGCCGTCGTGATATGGCTGCAAATGGCCAAGGAGCTCCACTTGTCCCGCCATTTCACCAGCTGTTATTTGCCCATGATAAATTAAAAACGTCCGTGGTAAACATTGGAGGAATTAGCAATATTACCTGCCTGAATGATGCTCAAGTTATTGGTTATGATACAGGGCCAGGAAACACTCTATTAGATATTTGGTGTCAAAAACATTTTAATTGTGATTTTGATGAAAATGGCGAAATTGCTACTTCAGGTCATGTTTGTGATGACTTATTACAACAATATTTATCCGATCCGTTTTTCTTGAAAAAATTTCCTAAAAGTACTGGGCGAGAACATTTTGGTCAAACTTGGTTAGCACAACAACATCAACAATTTAAAATAACACAGCAATACTTACCAAGTAATACTGATATTTTAACAACCCTAGTTGAATTAACCGCACAAACGATTACTCAGGAAATTAAAAATACTCAAAATGATTGCGCGCAACTATTAGTTTGTGGGGGAGGGGCTCAAAATACATTTTTACTAAAAAGACTACAAAGCTTATCACCTCAGTGGTCGGTCAAAACTACTGATGATGTAGGAATAGCCTCGCAGTGGATTGAAAGTATGGCTTTTGCCTGGCTAGCCAAGCAAACACTAGAAGGTAAAGCTGGAAATTTACCTTCGGTTACTGGGGCTAGACATCCCGCAATCTTAGGTGCAATATACCAAGCCTAATACAATCTTTACTCGGTTGAGAATGATGAACCACAGCCGCAGGTTGTTGATGCATTAGGGTTTTTAATCACAAACTGCGAGCCTTCAAGACTTTCTTTAAAGTCAACTTCTGCACCTACTAAATACTGAAAAGACATCGGGTCAATAACCAATTTCACGCCTTGGTTTTCAACAACTGTATCTCCACTTTGACTCGCTTCATCAAAAGTAAATCCATACTGGAATCCCGAGCAGCCCCCCCCAGAAACATAAACTCTCAATTGTAGTTTATCATTTCCTTCTTCTGCCAATAATGCTTTTACCCTATTTGCCGCAGCATCAGTAAAGCTCAAGGTATTTTCACTGTCCATCATATTACCACCATAAATATAAATTAATAGTGTTATCATAAATTAACCAACCTTTTTAGTCAAGAATAAACAGCATGTCAGCATCTTGGCTCTTTATTCAAAATATTGATAATCAATGTCATGAAAGCACAATAAGACTCTGCGAGTAAAAGCAAGAATAGTGTATAATTGTGCGTTCAGTCAAAAAATAGTAAACAAACTTTGAGGCAATCTATCTAAATGCAACTAGAGCATATTAAATTATTGAACGTATTAAACCTTAGTGAACAATATGTCATTAGTACTTTTGGCATTAGAACTGTACAGCGAGGGATAAGTTATTTTCAATCTGGCAGAATACGCCTCATTAAAGCTAATACCCTTAACAATGAAAGTATTGAGATAAATGCGGAGGCGAGTGGAAGTAATAATAACCTATACGAGACAACTGTCACCCTTATCTCTGCTAGCAATAATAGTAAACAAACATCTCGACCTAGAGTTGAAAGTGACTGTGACTGCCCTGTAACCTTTCAGTGTAAACATGGATTGGCAACTTTGTTAGAGTTTGCCAAATTTGTTGTTAACAATGATGAAGAATTACAACAACAAAACCAACTTTTCCATCCAACCGAATTACAAAGCCCCGTTGATAACTGGTTACATCAATTAAATAAAAATTCCAGCATAACCACTGTTCAACCAAAAAGCTCACCAAAACCCAAACAAAACATACTTTTATATGTATTATCGCTGTCAGAAGACAATTCAGGCATTTTGCAACTAAAAACTTACAAAGCAAAAAAATTGCAAAGTGGCGCTTATGGTAAAGCAAGCAAGCAAGATCTTGCTTACCTTGGTAATGAACAAAATTATCATAACTTATATTATGAGAACAGTGATCGAGAAGTCGCCCATATTCTGATTAAAAAAACTAATTTCCCTTATTATTCTTATGATAATAATGTTAAAAACAGCTACGAACTTGAAGGTGATTTGGGTTTGTTCGCCTTAAAAAAAATACTACAAACTCAGCGCTGTTTCTGGAATACAATTGATGAACACAAGCCTTTAAGTGAAGGGAATAATAGATCAATCAGCTTTAACTGGAAAAAAGAAAATGATGCTTACGAAATTCACAAACAAGTACTACCTAAAATTGACATTATTTTTCTTTTAGATAACTTATTTTATGTCGATTTAAAAAATCGTCAAATTGGCGAATTAATTAATCATGATCTGAATCATGAGCAAATCATCAACTTATTATCAGCACCTGCTATCCCTGACACCGAAGCAGAAAAAGTAAGCATGCAACTATTAAAAAAGTGGCCTAATGCTGCTGTGCCTTTACCCGTTGATCTTGGGATCAAAGAAATTGCCATCAATAATGAAACAGCAATACCAAATTGTTTACTCAGTAGTTACGAAATAACCGATTACAATAGTAGCAATGGTAAGCGCCAAGTACACTTACTCAAATTACGCTTCAAGTATGCTGACTACTTAATCGAACCTGAAGAAAGAAATAACTATTTTATTGATATTCAACAAAAAAATTGTTTAAAGATTCAACGTCAACTTGATCAGGAAAAGCAAGCAATAACAACTTTACAACAATTTAATTTTGTTAGCTTAACTGACTTAGGCGAATATGGTACAGCATATGAAATGCTTATTTATAATGACTCAGAACTAGCGACTGTTTGGGAGTGGTTAGATTTTCAACAAGATGGTATTCCTGAACTAGAACAGCAGGGCTGGGAGTTTATTTTTGATGAAAGTTTTTCATTGAACTTTGATGAAGCAGATCAGTGGTACGCTGAAATCAACCCTTCGACTGAGAACACAGAAGAAGATGATAATAATCAATGGTTTTCAATGAATTTAGGTATTGAAATAAATGATAAAAAAATCAATTTATTACCCACTCTGGTTGAATTACTTGCAAGTGAAAAATCACCTCAAGCACTAAAAGAAAAGCTGGAGAATAAAAAAAATATTTTATTACCCCTTGATGATAAAAACTGGATCAAGTTACCCTCAGATAGACTATTAGAAATTTTTAACACCTTGATTGAGCTATATGACAACGAACCACTTAGAGGAGGGAGCTTCTTATTTAACAAACATCACGGTATACACTTAGACAAGCTACTTAATGATCCACGTTTAAAATGGAAAGGCGATAGCGAATTAAAGAAACTCAATGAAAAGTTAAAAAATTTCTCTACTATTAACGAGGTTGAAGTCCCTAAAAACTTAAAAGCCACCTTACGTGATTACCAAAAAACCGGACTAAATTGGTTACAGTTTTTACGCGAATATCAGTTTAATGGCGTGTTAGCTGATGATATGGGGCTTGGTAAAACAATTCAAACGCTAGTGCACCTATTATATGAAAAAAACCATCACAAGCCGGAAAACCCTACATTAATTATTGCCCCCACAAGCCTAATGGGGAACTGGTTAAGAGAAACTGAGCGTTTTGCCCCAGAATTAAATATACTATTATTACATGGTTTAGAGCGACGTGAAAACTTTAAATTAATTGAGCAACATGATGTGGTAATTACCACTTATTCATTGATGTTAAGAGACTATGATACCCATAAAAAAAATCATTACCATTATATTATTTTAGATGAATCACAAAATATTAAAAACTCTCGTTCGAAAACCACGCAGAATATTTATAAATTATCCTCCAATTTTCGCCTGTGTTTAACAGGAACACCAATGGAAAATCACCTCGGTGAACTGTGGTCTATGTTCCATTTTTTAATGCCGGGATATTTAGGAAATCTAAACAGCTTTAATCGTTTATTTAAAAATCCTATCGAAAAATCAAATGATTTTGAACGTCAAAAGTTACTTACAAGTCGCCTCAAACCTTTTATGTTACGCAGAAAAAAAGAAGATGTTGCTTACGAACTTCCTGCTAAAACAGAAATTATTCGCAGCATTCCAATTTCTGGAAACCAACGTGATTTATATGAAACCATTCGCCTAGCAATGGATAAAAAAGTTCAAACAGAAATTGGTAAAAAAGGCTTAGCTCGAAGTCATATTATGATCTTAGAAGCCTTATTAAAATTAAGACAAATATGTTGTGATCCTTCCCTATTACCAGCCAATATGCAATATCAAAATCCCTGTGAATCGGCAAAAATGGAATTACTGATGGACTTGGTGCCAGAAATGTTAATGGAAGGGCGTAAAATTTTAATATTTTCACAGTTTGTCAAAATGTTAGCCATTATTGAAAAAGCACTTACTAAAGAAGGAATTGATTATGTAAAATTAACTGGGCAAACAGTTAAAAGGGATGAAGCAATTAATGCCTTTCAAAATGGGGAAGTCAGTATTTTTCTGATTAGCTTAAAAGCTGGTGGAGTGGGGCTTAACCTCACAGCAGCTGATACCGTTATTCATTATGATCCTTGGTGGAATCCTGCAGTTGAAAAGCAAGCTACCGATAGAGCTCATCGTATCGGTCAGGATAAACCAGTATTTGTCTATAAATTATTAACCAAAGATACCGTTGAAGAAAAAATTCTAAATTTGCAAAATAAAAAGCAACAACTTGCTGATGCAATTTATTTACAAAAGGATAATCAAGAGGCTGTTACTTTTACTCAAGATGACTTAGTTCAACTACTCGAGCCACTACGGTAAGATATTTAGCTCTTTAAATTAAAAGTCAGTTCACGTGCTATGTTAAAAAAAACTTTTTTCAAATCATTTAAGTTACTGAGTTGTGTCAGCATTTTTTTAAGTGTTTTTTTTGCAAACTGTCAGGCAGAACTAGAAGGCTTAAAACTAGAGAAGCTTGAAAGTATGCAGCTAGAACAACTAGAAAGCTTACTACTGGATAATCTGGAAAGCTTAAAGCGAGAGCAGCTAGAAAAAGAGCATCAGCTGCAGGCAGCCTGTCACAAAATTTCCCGAAAGTTATCCAGTGTTTCATTGCGCGACTGCCAACAGCAAAACTTTTCTATTAAAGCGTATTCTAAGAAAAACTTCCCGCTCCTTTATAAAACTTACCCACCCATGCAACGCCAGGTTAAGGGTAAAGTATTGTTAATTGGAGGTATTCATGGTGATGAATATTCTTCTGTTAGTATTGTTTTTAAATGGATGAATATTCTTAACCAACATCATAGCGGTTTATACCATTGGAAGTTTTTGCCTCTCTTAAACCCTGACGGTTTATTACAAAGACATTCAAAACGCTTTAATGCCAATAAAGTTGATCTTAATCGCAACTTTCCTAGCTTGGAGTCGCCAGAGAATCACCTATTGTACTGGAAAAATAAAACCCATTCCGATCCAAGAAGGTATCCTGGAGAAAAACCTTTAACTGAAGTAGAGAGCCTAGCATTACAACACATTATCTCTGAATTTAAACCAGATGTTATTATTTCAGTGCATGCGCCTTATGGTATAGTTGATTTTGATGGGGATGCCTCGCCTCCAAAAAAATTAGGGCCATTAAATCTACACTTGCTTGGAACTTATCCCGGATCGCTAGGGCGTTACGGCAGTGAGATTCTCAAAATTCCGGTAGTCACGGTAGAATTAAAGCTTGCGGGGATTATGCCATCTAAACAGCAAATATCCTCAATATGGATAGATTTAGTCCGCTGGTTAAATCATTATTTTAATCAACAAGTGAAAGAAAGCTCAGAGAGTTTCAATAAAGCGAAATAGCCGACTTGTATTATTAGTGGTGATGTTAGAGCTAAATAATGGTGACTTTGGCCTCACCGCCTAAGATAGAGCGACTCAGCTCAATTTCCATTCCTTCCATAGCACAAATACTTTTTGCCAAAGTGTGAAAGCTACGCAAGTGTTTTTCATTTTCTATTTGTATTTCATCTAATTCCCCATCTGTTCTATCGGGATCGTGATGAAACATAACCAATGAACCAACTTGCGCATCTACAGCCAACTGGCGAACTTGGGAAATTAAAGAATGTCCCCAACCATGCTTATGAGGCATATCATCCTCGGTATATTGTGCATCATGAATTAATACATCAGTGCCATGTAAGAAATCCACCCATTCATGATATTTAGTTTGTTGGGCATAAGGTGGATCAAGTTCATTATCCGTAACATAGGCAACACTCATACCATTTTCAATCACCTTATAGGCCGCCCCACCCCCAGGATGATTAAGGGCTTTAGTAACAACTTGAATTTGCTTTGCTAATAAATCGTTGGTAGTATCTTTATAATAACAATGATGATGTGACAGCAAATCTTCTGCTTTAAGTGGGAAGTTCTGCCCATCCATTTGCCCAAGCACAGAATCTAGCATTCGATGTCCAGACTGGGCGCAGGTAAAAATATTAATCAATCTTTCAGGCTGGTAAATTGGAATAAAAAATGGGTAGCCTTGAATATGATCCCAATGTCCATGGGAAACAACCAAGTTAACTTCTTCCTTTCCTACCGCTAATATTTTTCCAAGCTCACGCAATCCCGTACCAGCATCAAAAACCAAACTGCGCTTATCATCTAGTTCAATATGAATACACGAAGTATTTCCACCATATTTACAGGTGTTTTTCCCAGGTGCTGGTGCAGATCCCCTGACACCATAAAATTTTATTTTCATTATAATGAATTAATGTATAAAAATGCTAATGATCATTTACAAGTAATTTATCAACTTTTTGTAAACCTCTTGGTAATTTATTGCCTCTACGACCACGCTCACCAATATAATGTTCTAAATCTTTCATTTTAAGCGTTAAATGTCGCTTCCCTGAAAATATAGATAAGCTTTGATGTTCAGATAGTATCGCAATTGCTACAACATATTCAAGCCTTTCACTCACTCTAAGTGATGGAATCGATATTAATTTAACGCCTTTGCCTTTTGCAAGCTTGGGTAACACCTGAACCTCGTGAATTAACAACCTTCCTTCATTACTCACTAAGACGGCTTTATCACTGTCAAAGTTTTTGATTTTTTGCGGTGTCATTACGCATGACCCTACCGGTAAGCGCAACAAAGCCTTACCTTTTTTATTTTTGCTTAGAATATCTGCCAATTTTGCTACAAAACCATAACCCGCATCGGATGAAAATAAATAAAGATCATTCACATCTCCCATAATAACAGAATTAAAATGGGTTGCACTTTCACAGTTAACCCGACTGGTTAAAGGTTCGCCCTGACTTCTTGCTGAGGGTAAATCATGGCTATTTATAGAAAAACAATGTCCTGTGTCATCAAGAAAAATAGCTTGTTGGTTACTTCGCCCTTTGGCACTTGATAAGAATTGATCGCCTGTTTTATATTGTAGCGTTAATGGATCCACATCGTGACCTTTAGCAGCTCGGATCCAACCTTTGTCCGATAATACCACGGTTATCGCTTCATTACTGATCAGTTCATTTTCAGTAATAGCCTTTGCCGCTTGTCTTTCTATCACCCGACTTCGTCTTTTATTTCCATGCACATCTGCAATATTTTTCAATTCTTTTTTAATTAAAGTAGTTAAACGTTGCTTTGAATTGAGTATTTTTTGTAAACTATCTTTTTCTAATTCAAGCTCACCTTGTTCTGCTTTAATTTTTACTTCTTCTAATTTTGCTAAATGGCGTAATTTTAACTCTAAAATTGCTTCGGCCTGGGTATCACTAATCCCAAAGCGTTGCATTAAAACAGGCTTTGGTTTATCTTCCGTACGGATAATATGAATTACTTCATCAATATTTAAAAAAGCAATTAACAATGCATCCAAAACATGTAAACGCTGCAATATTTTATCTAAACGAAATTGTAAGCGTCTTTTCACTATATCAAAACGATAACTTAACCACTCGCTTAAAATTCCTTTTAAGGGTAAAACTTGAGGTTTACCATTTAATCCTATCATGTTCATATTCACACGATAGGTTTTTTCTAAATCAGTGGTAACAAATAAGTGCCCCATTAATACTTCAATATCAATTCGATTTGAGCGAGGAATAATCACTAAGCGAGTGGGGTTTTCATGATCAGACTCATCACGGATATCAGAAACCATTGGCAGTTTTTTAGCCTGCATTTGTTGAGCAATTTGCTCGATCACTTTACCGCCAGATGTTTGATGTGGTAATTCATTTATTACTATGTCACCATTTTCAAGCTCATAACTGGCACGCATACGAATCGTACCATTACCTGTTTGATAAACTTTTTCCAACTCAGGTTTTGTGCTAATAATTTCTGCACCGGTAGGGTAGTCTGGTCCTTTAATAATTTGCAGTAATTCACACAGTTCTGCTTGAGGGTTATCGAGTAAATAAATACAAGTATCGATAATTTCATTGAGATTATGAGGTGGAATATCAGTTGCCATTCCTACTGCAATTCCAGTTATCCCATTGAGTAATATATGAGGAATTTGTGCTGGTAATAGACGAGGTTCTTCTAATGTGCCGTCAAAGTTTGCCAACCACTCGGTTGTACCTTGCCCTAGCTCACTGAGTAAAACATCAGAAAAATTTGAAAGTTTTGCTTCTGTATAACGCATGGCAGCAAAAGATTTTGGATCATCCATTGCCCCCCAGTTACCTTGCCCATCAATCAGAGGATAACGATAGGTAAACGGTTGAGCCATGATCACCATAGCTTCATAACATGCACTGTCACCATGAGGATGATATTTACCTAAAACATCACCTACGGTTCTTGCTGATTTTTTATACTTTGCACTTGCCTTAAGGCCCAACTCAGACATGGCAAAAATAATACGCCGTTGCACGGGTTTTAAACCATCACTAATATGAGGTAATGCTCGATCAAGAATAACGTACATTGAATAATCAAGGTAAGCTTTCTCAGTAAACACTTTTAGTTGTTGTGATTCAATACCATCATCCGTATAGTTTGTTTCTAACATGGTTTTTCCTAATCATAACCGATTTTTCTTAACTTTATCATCTCAAATTAAAAAAATGCAGACACTAGGTCTGCATTTTTCGAAAAGTAAAACATCACGTTATTATTTGAATTCTAAACGCATCACCACTCGTCGGTTTTCAGCTCGATCTTCAATAGTGTCATTACTAGTAATAGGCTCTAACTTTCCTCTTCCTATATACTCAATATCTTGATCGGGAATACCTTCAATATTTTGAATAAATTCAGCAACTGACTTTGCCCTTTGTGACGACAGGTTTAGATTATAACTTTGTGATCCAATATTGTCGGTATGCCCAATAATAATAATATTAGCAATTTGATCAAATCTTGTTCGATACTGCTCTACATATTCACGAATACGTGTTTTTGCTTCTTGCGTTAGATCAAAGCTATCATAAGCAAACAACACTTTAACTTTGAGTTCTTGCTCTTCAAATTTTGCTATCGCAGCAGTCGTTGTTGATTTAAAAATGGCTTTATGATTATCTATATATAGGGTTGTTAAAACATCACTGAGATTTTGTGCAGATGACAAATGACGAACTTTAATGATGTCACCTGATTTAACCTGGGTCACAACAGAATTCCATGGCTGATTATTCACTTGATATTGACCATTAATAATGCGCATAGTGCGATATTTTTGTCCACCAGAAAAAGCTAGCGCCGCCTGATCTGAAATAATTTCTGAGCGTAAAGCTACATCGACTTTGGGCAAGAAATCAATATTTGGCTCAGAACGACAACTATCTTTTAATTCAGAAAACCGATCATTTTCTGCATTATAAGATGATGCTCCAGTACCTGCTCTTACCAGCCGTAGCTGCTTATAATATCTCTTATGGCTTGCATAGTCATGTCCTAAAGCAAAACCAACATACCATGCACGGGCTGGAAACTGTTCAAAAACAGAGGACGTCCAAAACTGGGCACTATTAGTATCGGGAAAAGCTTTACTATCTATTGCAGGATAAATACACTGGGTATTAACAATAGATGCCAGCTCTTTGATATTAGGTAAACGCCAATCTTTATCATTATTGTTGGCTAATGATTGTTGCTTATTTTCCTCAACCACAACATTTAACGCTTCTTGCCAATTATAAATACCAGCATCACCTTCACAATGCTGCGTTTGACTATTCCATTTCTTACCGTAACTACATCTTGCCCACAACAAGCCGGTACGAGTATCTAATATCGAATCACCAGAGCCACAAATATTAAATCGCTGCTGTTGTAACGCTAAAGAAGCTTCATCGACAAAACAACGTTGAGGCCTATTAGCAATTTTATGATTTAACTCTTGATCTAGTTTATTTTCTTTTTTATCCTCTTTATACACAGACTCTAAATTATCTTCAGAAACCTTTATATTGGTTTCATCAGCATCAACTGTAGCTTCAGAGCTTAGGTCCTGAGAATATAAATCACCTATAGCTGCTGAAGGTTCATCTGCATTCAAATATTGATCAATTTCATCAATGTTGCTTAATGATGAAAAACCGTCATCAGCAAAAACGATATTTATTAATCCCATAGAACACATCAACAACAAATATATGCTTATACGCATTTTATTAACCTTTTACAATAATACAAACTTTATTAAAACCAATCATTGGTCACCAACTAATAAAAACAATTAAATCTTAAAAGATTTTATTCCACAAATTTTTAACGGGATCTGTCACTGGGCTAAAAAATCCTTTTCCTGAATCTTTTTTATTAAGTGTTCTTTTTTCGTTTTTATCAACACGGCTCCATCTCCCTTGATCTTTTTTATCTCTACGAACCAAACGAATAGGTGCTGCTCGATGCTTCTCATGGACATTATCACCACCATGTTCAAAATTAACAACCCAAACGCTAAAGCGGTTACTTACATTTTGAGTGGATGTCCAGTAAGCACTACTAACTGTATTAGGGAAATAATCTTTATCGATACTAGGAAGTGCTCTGCCATAATCAACAATAGATCGCAGTTCCTCTCTAGTAGGTAAGCGCCAATCATTGTAACCACAAAGATCCGTTTCATTCATTTTTTTAATATACTCTTTTGTTGTACACTCAAATGCACTATTTTGTTCTTTTGAGCTAACACTCTGACATATTGCCTTAACAGCTTGTTCAGCCTTCATGTTAATTTGCTCACTTTTATCAGAGTATGGGTTATATTGTTTCTTTAGTTCTTCTATTGTTCCTTGATTTTCAGTAGTGTCATTAGTTTTAACATTTTCACTAACTTCATTACTTTTAACTTCACTACTTTCAGCATCGTTCCAGGTAAATAACCATTTGTTACTCCTTAGCTCCTGCTCAGAAGCATCCAACTTTACTTCCCACATTAAACCGGTCACATTATCTGTCACACAGTTCCCGTGTGATGAAAAATCAAAGCCTGAAGCACCACCGCCTATCTTATCCAAACGACCGGCCTTTTCAGCACCATCTCTACCATAATCAGGATCTTGACCTGGAAAGTCTTGAACATCTTTTCGATAAAAATAATAATCCGTCTTAAAGTTACTATACTTTGTTTCTCCAAGCCCAGTATCATTTAAAGGTGTGATATAAATCATTTCATCTTGCTTATCTTCATCATTATCTTGTTTTTTATCATCAGCAAAACACGATAGTGGCATAAAAAATAAACTCATGATACTTATCACGCTACAGCAAAGGTATTGTTTACTCGCTAATATCATCTTACTTTCCATCTGTCTTATCACTTGAGTTTATCTCAGGTTTAGCATATTTAGCATCACTGAACGGGGTTCTTACATTATTGTTCATTTTGAAAAAGCGCATATCCGTATAATCATCAGATGAGTCTCTTTTTTCCAGCTCTCGTTCATTATGATCTGCACGTTTCTCAGGGAAATCATTCGGTTGCTCAGCATTAATATCATCGGTACGATAATACTCATCCGTCACCAGCTTAATTCTTGTTTTTTCCAATAAAATACCCATGCTAGCCAACACTCGATACTTGGCTAAAATATTTTGATATTTAACCGTTAACAACTCTTTACTTGCATCAAAAACCTCATTTTCGGTATTCAAAATATCCAATAAGGTTCTTTCTCCAATTTGAAACTGTTGCAAATAAGCACCACTGGTTTCTGAGGTTGCTGATACATAATCTTGTAAATAGCTCAAACGTCTGGAAGAAGATTTATAGGTATTCCAAGCAAAAGCAACATCTTTTTCTGTTCGGCGACGCTGCCATTCTAAATGCTCATCCGCTTCTTGGCGTAAAAACTGGTCTTTTTCAGTTCTGGCTTTATCAGCTCCACCATTGTACAAGTTCCAGTTAAGGGAAAGTAGCGCAGATTGCTCATTTCTTTTATCGTAAACGGTGCGACTTTCAAAACCATAGTTTCGCGTCCAAGAACTTTGTAGATTAAGTTCCAAACGGGGATAGTAGAAGTTTTCAGAGGCTTTTTTCTGTAATTTGAATTGTTCAATATCAGCTTTAGAACGTGCTAGAGCAGGGTGATTGGCCAAAGCATAATCCAGTGTTTCCTGATAAGTTTCAGGTAAAACCAAGTCAAACTCAACATCTTCTAATGCATCTTTTGGTGTAAAACCAACCACTTCAACAAATTCTGTCCAGCGATCTTGTAGATTATTTCGCTCAGATTCGACATTAGAAAAAGCTAACTTCAAACGCCCTGTCATCTGACTTAGCGAACTTTTATCATCAGCACCAAGCATAGAGCGCATTTCAATTTGCTCATACATTTTTTCATGTGATTTGAGGTTTTTTTCAGCAAATTCCAAAAACTTTTGGTATAACAAGACATTCACATAGACTTCAATTGCTCTAATAGCTGTTTCTTCCGCTAAATTATAAAGCTCAAAAAATGCCGACTCTACCCGTTTTTGCTGGCGTGCTTTTTCACTTTGGGTTAAATAACCATCAAATAACATTTGTTTTAAAGTGATGGTTGCATTTGCAGTTCTATAGGTATCTGCACGACCATTCATAGTGCTTTGAGCAATATCGCCTTGAACGCGTTTATATCCACCTGATGCATCTAGGACTAATTTAGGTAAATAACCACCATGAGCGACTTCAACTTCATATTCTCGTGAAATCTTTTGATTATACATTTCCAATATAGAAGGATTCGTTAAAACTGTAGTTTCAACTACTTCATAAAGGGTAATCGCTTGGCTGTTGGAGTACAACAAACAGTAAAAAACCAGAACCTGTATTGTTAAATTTTTTAATTTATTATTCACATCTATGCCTAATTAAATGAAGGACAACATTTTATAAACCGTTATAAAACACCTTAAATTAAGACCTTAGTACCAAAGTACTATAACAATTAGCTTGATATTATAATAATAATTTTAACAAAGCAAGCTAAAATGTTATTTTTACAGCAATTTTTATCATTCGATTCGAAACGGTGCAGAAAACACATATCCAACATTTCGCACTGTTTTAATCGGAAGCGGATAGGAAAGAGAATCTGAGCATTTTTTCTTAAACACGCTAATAATAAATCTACTCTATCTCCAACATTAAGAATGTTGTGATGGGTATAAACACTAATCAACTGTTTTTTTAATAAATTTTTACAAAAAATAACTCAATTTATAAATATTCTTATATACTGTTTCTTTTAGCCTAATCAAGTGGAGAGATTATGCCTTTTGTTAAACGTGATAAAAACAACCATATTATATCCATCCATGAAAAAGCAGATAATTCTAATGATGAATTTTTAGATATTTATCATCAAGAAGTGATTGACTTTTTAAAGCGAACTTCCAACAATAATGAAGAAAATAAAAGTAACCAAAAAGTAGCGCTAAGCCAGTCCGACTTTGAACTCATCCGGGTGCTAGAAGATCTTATAGACTTATTAGTTGATAACGATACGATACTATTTACCGACTTACCAGAAGCAGCACAAAATAAATTACTGAAAAGAAAAAGTACCAGAAAAGAAATGTACCAAAGCTTATTAGATGATGAAGATGATAATATTTTCTAAC
>CAYMMQ010000024.1:16898-23651 GCA_964391585.1 uncultured Ectothiorhodospiraceae bacterium | reverse complement strand
CATTAATCAATCAAAGCAACGGCTTTTTGTAAATCCACTTCAACAATTCTTGATACTCCTGGCTCTTTCATGGTCACACCGCATAAAAAATCTGACATCTCCATACTGGTTTTATTATGGGTAATAAAAATAAATTGAATGGTTTTAGACATTTCTTTTAGCAATTGACAAAAACGTCCAACATTTGCTTCATCAAGTGGCGCATCAACTTCATCTAATAAACAAAAAGGGGCTGGATTTAAGGTAAAAATAGCAAAAACAAAAGCAACAGCGGTTAATGCTTTTTCTCCACCTGACAAAAGATGAATACTATTATTTCTCTTGCCTGGCGGTCTAGCCATAATGGTCACTCCCGTATCCAATAAGTTATCACCCGTTAATTCTAAATAGCTGTGTCCTCCATTAAATAATCGAGGAAATAAATCCTGCATATTTTGATTAATTTTATCAAAAGTTTCTTTAAACCGTGTACTTGTTTCACGATCAATTTTTCCCATCGCCTGTTCTAAAGTGGCCAGGGCATCTTGTAAATCTTGATTTTGCTCATCTAAATATTTTTTACGTTCTTTTTGCTCATCATATTCAGCGATAGCCGCTAAATTAATCGTTCCTAAGCTATTAATTTTATTTGCTAATTGTTGCAGTTTAGTTTGCCACTCAAGCTCTTTTGCATGTTCTGGAATTTGTAAAAATAACTGCGACAACTCAAAATCCGCTTCCTGAATCAATTCAAATTGAGCTTGTTGCTTTAACTGTAACTCTTGATAATGTAAGCGTAACTTTTCACATTTTTCTCGAATAGTTTGTCGTTGTTGCTCATTTTCATTACGCTCACCTTCAAGTTTTCTACATAATAAGTGTTGGTTTTCAACGACTTCTTTGGCATCAACAAACTTTTTATTTTCACTAATTTTTTTTAACAAATGCTGATCCAATTCAACTTGCAATGATTTAATCGCTTGCTCAGCTGGAGCTTCATCCTCAGCAAGCTTTTCGCAATATAATTTTTGCTCCGTTAATTGAGCCCGAATTCTTTCAATACTAGGTTCTATTGCTCTTAACTCACTTTGAACACTTTTTAATTTTATTTCTATTTGATGTTTTTGTTTTTGTTGTTGTTCAAGTTTATTTTTACTCTCATTTAGTTGCTGCTTATTGGTATAACTATCTTGTTGCAGGCTGTTTTTTTCTTGTTCTAAATCAGTTAATGAGTCAGCTATCTCAGCGATTTTATTTAATAACACTTGTTGCTTTTGCTGCATTTTGTCTATTTGAACAGTCAACTCTTGTTGCTCATGATTAATGTTATTAACTCGTTTTTTACTTTGTTCAATAATCAGTTTTTTACTATGTAAAGTGCTTGTATGTTGATCTTTTTGTTTTTGTAAGCGATAAAGTTCATCTTGTGCTAACTTAAACTGTTGCTGTTTGTTTTTTTTATTTTCAGCCAGTTCAGCGACGACTAGTTGTTTTTGCTCTAAAATTTCAGCTTTACTATTTATAGATTGGTTTAATTGTTTGATGTCTTTTTCGCGTTGAATAAAACCATTATGTTGAGGATCTGATGCAATATTTTTTAACCAGCAATGTCCAACACAAAATCCATCTTGAGTAATTATCCATTCATTTATCTGCAGAAAATCTTGATTTGCTAAGGCAATGCTTAAATCACTTGCTACATAAATATAAGCCAACAACTCCTTAGCAACCGACTCAGCATTTATAAACTCACTAAGACGTGGAAGGTTTATTTTATTATTAGCAAAACACTGCGACTGCAATACAGCTTTGTTTTCAACCAAACAAAAGTTAAAATTTAATGCTGACGTAGAAGTCTGTGACAGATTTTTCAACTCATCACAAACTAATTGGTAATCGGTTGAGCTTAAATAAAATGCTTGTAAATAATCAATTAATACCGTTTCAACTAATTCCTCATAATTCTCAACAACCTCTAAGTTCTGCAATAAGCGCTGTTTATCCCATAAATTTTGTTTAGAAAGCCATTGTTTTGCATCAGCTTGATTATCATTAGATAAAGCAAGTTGCATTTGTTCTAAGGCGTATAATTTTGACTGATATTGTTGTTGCTGTTGCTTTAGTTGAGCAATATCCGTTGTTTGCTGCTCATATTGCTTAACTAGCTGTTCAAGTGTGGTTTCTTGTTGATTTAATTCCAATTGATGTTGCTCAAGCTGTTGATCTAAGCTTGTTATCTCAATTGTCAATGTCTCAATTTCATGTTTTTCACTTTCATAAGAAAGTGACGATAGCTCAATATTTAATTTATTACTACGGTTATGTAGTTGTTCTAATTGTTGTTCGATATGTCGACTATTCGTTTTCTCCAACTGAAGTGTATGTGTTTGCTGTTGAATAACTTGCTGCTTTTTTTGCCATTTATTTTTCCAGGAAATATAGTGCTGTTCATTTTTTTTCCATTCATTTTCCAAACTCAAGCATTGCTCTTTTGCTTGTGCAAAATCAGGCTCAATACTTGCTAACTCAGTTTTTAAGCGCAAATATTTTTGCTCATCTTCCTCTAAATGAGCTTGTGTTTTATAATAATTTTCTTGTGCTAACTTTAAAGATTTTTGCTGTTGACGTTGCCTTTCTTTTAGGTTTTCAATGTTTTGTTCCAGCTTTGAGATATCAGCTTCTAATTGATAAAACTCGCCTTGAGCTTGATTTAAATGCTGATTAGCAGAAGCCAAATTAAGGTGAGAAGTTTCAATTTTTGCTTCCAAAGTATTAGCCAATAAGCTTTTATTTTCTAAGGCTGTTTCTTGTTGTGAAAGCAACAACTGTTGCTCTTTTAGTTCAATATCATAGTTACGCCAGCGTAAGGCAGATAATTGCGCTTGACATAGCCGTTCTTCTTGTTTTAATAAGGAATAGTTTTTGGCGGTTCTAGCTTGACGTTGCAAACGAGAAAGTTGTTTGTCTAATTCTGAGCAAATATCGTCTAAACGGCTTAAATTTTCTCGAGTTTGTTTAATACGGTTTTCGGTTTCTTTACGTCTTTCTTTATACTTTGAAACACCAGCCGCTTCTTCAATATAGATGCGAACTTCTTCTGGTTTTGCTTCAATCAAACGACTAATCGTTCCCTGTTCAATGATGGAATAGCTACGCGGACCTAAACCTGTTCCTAAAAATAACTCCTTAACGTCTTTGCGTCGACAACGTGATTTGTTCAAATAATAAAGCGATTGCCCATCTCTTTGTAACACTCGTTTAACAGATATTTCATTATACTGACTAAACTCTCCTGTTATTTTCCCCTGTTGATTATCAAACAACAATTCAATACTAGCTTGACCGACGGGGCTTCTTGTAGCAGAGCCATTAAAAATAACATCTGAGATCGATTCACCACGCAGGTTTTTTGCGGAACTTTCTCCCATCACCCATCTTATCGCATCAATAATATTGGATTTTCCACAACCATTAGGCCCTAAAATACTGACTAGATTTCCGAGAAATTTAATCGTAGTCGGATCAACAAATGATTTAAAACCCGCTAATTTGATGTATTTAAGATGCATTGACTTATTTGTTTAAATATTTTTCATTATATTGGTGACAATTATTAAAAGAAATTGATTGTAAATGATTTATCTGATGTTACTAATTAAACATCAAATCTCCCCTAACCCCGTTGCTCTTTGCTAAAGAGAGGAATATTTACCCAATATATATTTAATGTTTCATAATGATTTCAAATGTATTAGTGCTCTCTGGTTTCGGTAAACACCACATCCGGCCAGCGCTCGATGCTGAGATTTAGATTAACCCGTGTTGGTGCGAGATAAGTTAGATCTCCACCTCCATCAATGGCCAGATGATCACTAAGTTTATTTTGAAAGTCATTTAATTTTTTTGAATCGGCGCAAGTGACCCAGCGAGCCGTTTGTACATTAATATTTTCAAACACACAATCGACATTATATTCATCTTTCAGGCGTTGTTGCACTACTTCAAATTGTAAAACACCTACTGCCCCTAAAATCAAATCATTATTATTTAAGGGTCTAAAAAGCTGTGTTGCACCTTCTTCACTGAGTTGCTCCAAACCTTTTTGCAAGGATTTCATTTTCAATGGATCTTTTAACCTGGCACGTCTGAACAGTTCAGGAGCAAAATTAGGGATCCCGGTAAATTTCAATAATTCACCTTGACTAAAGGTATCACCAATACGAATAGAACCATGATTATGCAAACCGATAATATCACCCGCATAAGCCATTTCTACACGTTCTCTTTCCTGGGCCATAAAGGTAATTGCATTAGAGATTTGAATATCTTTACCAATTCGCACATGTTTCATTTTCATGCCTTTTTGATATTGCCCCGAACAAATGCGCATAAAAGCAATACGATCTCGATGGTTTGGATCCATATTTGCCTGAATTTTGAACACAAAACCGGTCATTTTTTCTTCATCAGCTTTGACTTCTCGAGTAGTGGTTTTTCGAGCTTGTGGCGGTGGCGCATACTCAACCAAAGCATCTAACATTTCATCAATACCAAAATTATTAATCGCCGAACCAAAAAATACGGGAGTTACCTCTCCAGCCAAAAACATTTCTAAATCAAAGCTATTACTAGCACCTTTAACGAGTTCTATTTCTTCTCTTAACTCGTCTGCTTGTCCAGCTAATAAATCATCTAAGCGTTTGTTGTCCAACCCTTTTATCACTTCACCATGTTGAATTTTTCCACCATGCGTTGGGCTGAACAAATGGATACTATCATTATAAAGATGATACACACCTTTAAATCGTTTTCCCATCCCAATCGGCCAAGTCATTGGTGCACATAAAATACCGAGAACATTTTCAACTTCATCCAATAACTCGATGGGTTCTTTACCTTCACGATCCATTTTATTAATAAAAGTAAGGATGGGCGTATCTCGCAGGCGACAAACTTCCATTAATTTTATGGTACGTTGCTCAACACCTTTAGCAACGTCGATCACCATTAATGCCGAGTCAACTGCGGTTAGAGTGCGATAGGTATCTTCAGAGAAGTCCTCATGTCCTGGGGTATCTAGTAAATTTATAATATGATCTTTATAAGGGAACTGCATCACCGATGATGTCACTGAAATCCCACGTTCTTTTTCCATGCTCATCCAGTCAGATGTGGCATGACGATCGGCTTTTCTCCCTTTAACCGAACCGGCCATGGAAATCGCACCACCATAGAGTAGAAATTTTTCAGTGACAGTTGTTTTACCCGCATCCGGATGTGAAATAATGGCAAAAGTACGACGTTGTTTTATTAGTTGAAGGAGTTTATTCATATTATTTATAAGCTGTATTATTTAAGGTCTGTTTTGTTTAAAAGATACGAGAGCTAAAGTAACTCAAGTGCGAATATTAAAGCATCTTCTCGTTTATTTTTTTTCTTACTATCTTTGCTGGCAGGATAATAATCTTTTCTTCGGTCTATTTCATTAAATCCCATACTTTGATAGAGATGTTTTGCATGATGATTAGAAACTCTCACCTCCAAAAAAAGTTGCTGAGCTTGATTATGTTTGGCTTCTTCTAAAATAAAAGCTAATAACTTTTTTCCAAATCCTTGCTGCTGCCATTGTTTTTTTATCGCAATATTAAGTAAATGACATTCACCCACTGCAATAGACATCATTGAAAACCCAATACTTTGTTGATTGTATTTCAATAAAAACCCAAAATATCCACTTCGCAAACAGTCAACAAAAATACCTTTTGACCAGGGTGCTTGAGCGACTTCATTTTCAATCGCTAATACCGTAGGCAAATCGCTTTCTGTCATTACATAATATTCAATCATAGTTATACTTCATGCTACAAAAAACTCATATTACCCTATTTCAATAAATTTTTAATGATTAACAAATCTTCAAAAGCTTGTTTTTTAAATAATGCGTTTCGATACAAAAATGCAGGATGAAAAGTAGCTACAACCGGAACCGTTTTTTCTTTTACCAGTGAATGAGCCACGGTCAAATTTTGTTGACGCAAAACAGAAAGTGGAAGTGTTGTTTTAGCTTCAACTTTTGCTTTTTCAGCTTCCTTAGTAATCTCTTCTTTTTCAGTAGCATTAATAATATCACTTAAGTCGATGGCACCTAAAGTCATAATGACACGAGGATTAATAATTGCTAATTCCTTTTTTAAAAAGTCAAAGCAATTCTCCCTTTCCGCATGACTGGGTTTTTGATGTTTTCTCGAATAGCATTTTAACAATGAAGTGATATAAATGGTTCTTTTATCCACTCCAACCGCTCGTAACATGGTGGAAAAAAGCTGTAAATAATTCGCCGTTAATAATTTTTTTTGTTTGTAGTCTTGCTCGCTGGGTTCGGACAATAAAATCAATAAACTGGACTGCTGTTCATCATTGGACACAGATAAAAATCGCCCACTAATATTTTCATCTGGAGATAAGCGGTTTTCACATTGAGCACAGCTTGAAATCGTTTGATTCAATTGAAAAATTTGTTGCTCTAAGGCTGTTTCGGCATGAAAATTTTTTATATCAGCAAGTGTTGGTTCTTCCCCCATTTCTTGTGAATTCTCAATGTAAGCAGAAATACTGTGAGAATCGGGTTGAGGTGTATTAACTTGATCAGCAACATAAGACGGCATCATATCGATGTTAACTGAATCAATGTTAACAGGCGGTGGAGGTTCTAACGCTGGAGTTACAGCTTCAGCTTCTATAACTGGAGCAATAACATCTTTTTTAACAGCTGGG
>CAYMMQ010000024.1:9395-16798 GCA_964391585.1 uncultured Ectothiorhodospiraceae bacterium | reverse complement strand
AGTTACAGCTTCAGCTTCTATAACTGGAGCAATAACATCTTTTTTAACAGCTGGGGCTTGCTCTTGTTGAACATAGGGGGCGGGAACAATTAACGTTTTTTCTTGCCTAGGCGTTTTTTTAAGGGTAAAAGAAATAGTGCTAGGCTGTTGATGCCTTTCAAGTTTCCAGACAGGAATACCCATTAACTGCAAATAGTAGTCCTGTCTTTGTTTCTTTTCAACTTGAAGATTAGACATCGCCTATTAGACATCGCCTAATTGAGGATGTTCTTTATACACATTTAAGCGTATTTTGTTTAAAGTATTAATATAAGCCTTTGCCGAAGCAATCACGATATCGGTATCAGCACCTTGACCATTCACCACCTTACCATCAAGCGTTAAACGAACTGTCACATCACCTTGAGCGTCTGTACCACTGGTAATATTATTAACAGAATAAAGCTTCAATTCTGCACCACTATTAACAATTTTTTCAATCGCTTTAAAGGAAGCATCAACAGGACCACCACCTTCTGCACTGCTGAGTTTTTCTTCACCATTAATACTCAAAACCACATTAGCCGTTGGAACTTCTCCCGTTTCAGAACAAACAGATAAAGATACCAATTTGATATTTTCTGTTTCTTGTGAGGCATCAGCTTCAGAAACAATCACATATAAATCTTCATCAAAGATCTCATGCTTTTTATCAGCTAAATCTTTGAATTGTGCAAAGATCTCATTTAATTTTTCTTCAGAATCTAAAGTTATACCTAAGTTAATTAAATGTGCTTTTAAAGCATTTCGACCAGAATGTTTACCTAATACCATACGATTATCATCCCAGCCAACATCTTGTGCTCGCATAATTTCGTATGTTTCACGGTTTTTCAAAATGCCATCTTGATGAATACCTGACTCATGTGCAAAGGCATTAGCCCCAACAATCGCTTTATTCGGCTGCACAGAAAATCCAGTGATACCAGAGACCAAACGCGAAGTAGGAACAATTTGCGTGCTATCAATTTCCGTATCACAAGCAAACACATCCTGACGAGTTCTTACTGCCATCACCACTTCTTCAAGAGATGCGTTGCCAGCACGCTCACCTAAACCATTAATGGTACATTCAACCTGTCTGGCACCGTTTAAAACAGCGGCCAATGAATTACCAACCGCCAAGCCTAAATCATTATGACAATGTACCGAGAATATCGCCTTATCCGCATTAGAGATTGTATTCATTAGCTTTTGCACCAAAAACCCAAACTGATGAGGAATATTGTATCCCACGGTATCAGGAATATTGATAGTAGTTGCACCCGCATCAATGACTGCTTCAATAATTTGACATAAAAAGTCTGTCTCAGAGCGCCCTGCATCTTCTGGTGAAAATTCAATATTATCGGTATAACGCTTTGCACGTTTAACAGCCTTAACAGCTTGTTCTAATACCTGCTCAGGATTCATCGATAATTTTTGTTGCATATGAATAGGAGATGTCGCAATAAAGGTATGAATTCTTCCAGAATTTGCCCCCTTTAATGCCTCACCAGCCCGATCAATATCCTTATCCAGTGCTCTTGCTAAAGCACAAACCGTACTTTCTTGGATCACATTTGCAACAGCAGTAACCGATTCGAAGTCTCCAACACTGGCAATCGGGAACCCAGCTTCAATCACGTCTACTTTAAGTTTTTCAAGTTGCTTTGCAATACGAACTTTTTCCTCTAAAGTCATAGAGGCGCCGGGACTTTGCTCCCCATCTCTTAATGTTGTATCAAATATAATTAATTTGTCTTTCATGGCTCATTCTCAGCTTTTTATTTAGTTTATTCGTAACGGTTCAGTTACTTTTATTCTTTAGCTTGTTTGCTGATTATCTTCTGCGTCAATCTCTTCGGCAATTTTATCAGTTTTAGCTTGCTCTTGTTCTTTTTTATTAAGATTTCTTCTTTTAAATATCAGTCGCGCCATATAGAGGATCACCCCAGATAAACCATAAAATAAAAACATAAAAAACAAAACAAAAGGTGGTTGTAATACAATAGAAACAAAAACCAGCACCATGAACAGTAATGCCACAAATGGCACTTTGTTTTTTAAGTCCAAATCTTTAAAGCTACGGTAAAGGATATTACTCACCATTAATAAACCCGAACCGACCGTTAATATCCAAGCAATCCATTTGATTGATTCGGGAGCAACTTGATAATCCACACAGATCCAGACAAAACCTACCACTACACCAGCAGCGGCTGGACTTGCCAAACCGGTAAAAAAACGTTTATCTTCCGAACCTGCTTGGGTATTAAACCGAGCTAAACGTAAAGCAGCCCCCACACAATAAATAAAAGCAGCAATCCAACCTATTTTTCCAAGACTTGATAATGACCATGAGTAAATAATCAAAGCAGGGGCAATACCGAATGAAACCATATCCGATAAACTATCGTATTCTGCACCAAAGTCACTTTGAGTATTGGTCATACGAGCAACTCTGCCATCCAAACCATCTAAGATCATGGCAATAAAAATGGCTACCGAAGCTGCAGCAAAGTGTCCATTCATTGATGCAATAATTGAATAGAAACCACCAAACAATGCTGCCGTAGTAAACAAATTAGGCAACAAGTAAATTCCTCTGATTCTTTTCTTTTTATTTTCTAATGAAGGATCTGTATCCATCGCTATAAATATCCTGTATTAATAAAGCAAAATCGAGCAACGCTTTGAGCGAGTCTAAAGCATTTAGTTTATCAAATTATTAAGGGATTACCTATGTGTTTATTTTATTTCCCCTTTAGCAACAAGAAGGGCTAGGGGCGATTTTATCACTACCGTAAAATGAAACCCGCATTATGAATGATTATGGGGATATGTAGTGGTAGCGACAAGATATTACCGTAATATGTGTATCAGTTATACCATATACCAGTCTATTAGTTTCATCAATCCTTCGAGACCAAAACCCGGATAAATTTTCTTTTAATGCTTCAGGCTTACCAAGGCCTTCAAATGGTGTTCTTTTTATATCCAAAATTAACTTATTAATTCGTTTGATTGTCTTTTTATCTTGGCCTTGCCAGTAGGTATAATCTCTCCAAGCCTCATCTGTCCAAGCTAAACTTCTATTCATTAAGTAAAGCTTTTTCATGAACGGAACCTTGTTGGAACTGTTCAATGGATTTTCTTAAATGTTCTGCATTGGCAGGAGATTTTAATAAATACACTGTTTCCATCAAACTATTATAATAATCCAATGACATAAGTACTGCATCTTCACTATCACGTCGAGTTATTATTGTGCAATCAGCATCATTATTTACTCTATCTAAAAGGGCCTTAAGACTATTTCTAGCCTCTGTATAGGATATAATGTTCACCTCCACCTCACTTGTTCTGTTTACTGTACAAGTATAGCTATTACTTTGTTTATATTCAAGATCCCGAGTAATTTTTGCAAGAATAAGAAATAAATTAATGCCTAATTAGCCACAGCGCAAACCGCTTACAATCTGAGTGTAGCATGCTTCGTCAGCTTTAATAAAACCATGTCGTACGGCAAAGTCTATCACCACTAAATTACAATTAGTTTTATATTGTTCGCTATTACTAACAATCTCTAACACCTCTTCAATGGCCACTAAATTAAACTCATCAACTTCACCATCGGTATTTTCTGGCACAAAAGATTCAGGTAATTCCAGATCATATACAAACAAACCATCTCGGGATAATTGCTCCCCCTGTTGCATCACATAGCTGACATATGAAACAGGTATAGCTTGCTGTGCTATCTCTTGAGGAATATTTGCTTCTTCTTCACATTCTTTAAATAAGGTTTCTTCGATGCGATAACCACTTCCATGACCACCCGCTACTAAATGATCCAACTTACCTGGCCACGTGGGTTTATCTCTTGCCCTTGTTGCCACCCAAATATAATAATGTCCATCTTTAATCACATAAGCATTGAGATGGACACCGTATTTATGAATACCAAACAACGTAGTTGCAGCTCTATCCATAGTAAATAATGCCTTAGTATCAAATGTTTCCATCACATCATATTGCTCTGATAATAGTCGTTTGATCACGCCAGTTTGTTGTAAACCTTCAGCAACTTGTTGCATAGCATCGGTTCGTTGCTGATGTGTAGTTAATTGAGGAACAAACGAAATATGTTGTGAATTGACTGCTAATAAATGGGGAAATGGCTCCAATATACCAAGTTTATTTTGATGTAGATAACCCACAATACTATTTTCGCAAACAAAAGGAATAAATTGTTTGATATCATGTTGGTTACAAAGTTTGATCCAGTTAAGATAATGCTGATTGCTAAGACTCATATTCGTTTCCCTATTAATTTATTCCAATATGTTAATCTTATTAAGCAAAAGCATCAATTAATATTTGTATGTGACATAAAACCTTGTTAGAATTGACGGTTTTTTAAAAACTGGTAACTAAAATGACAGATTCTCATGTGATGAATACCTATGGTCGGCTTGCCGTTAACTTCGTTAAGGGTGAAGGGTCATGGTTATGGGATGATAAAAAGGATAAATATTTAGATGCCCTCAGTGGTATTGCAGTATGTGGTTTAGGCCATGCCCACCCTGCTGTGACTCAAGCAATTGCTCAACAAGCAGCAACACTAGTTCATACTTCTAATTTGTATGGCATGCCCTTGCAAGAAAAATTGGCAAGTAAACTTTGTCAACTCTCGCAAATGGATAAAGTATTCTTTGCTAACTCTGGTGCTGAAGCTAATGAAGCGGCTATCAAGCTTGCTCGATTAACAGGCAATCAAAAAGGCATTGAACTACCGACTATTTTAGTGGCCCATCAAAGCTTTCATGGGCGAACTCTATCAACCTTATCCGCAACTGGTAATCCCAAAATTCAAGCGGGTTTTTCTCCTTTAGTGCCTGGTTTTATTCATGTTGAATATAATAATATTGCTGAACTTGAAAAAATCTGTCAGGGAAATAAAAGCATCGTTGCTATTATGTTGGAGCCTGTTCAAGGTGAAGGAGGAATCAATATTCCTGAACATGATTTTTTAACGGATATTCGTCATTTATGTGACCGTTATAACTTATTAATGATCTTAGATGAAATTCAAACGGGTATTTGCAGAACAGGGAAATGGTTTGCATCGCAACATGAAAATGTGTTGCCTGATATTATGACCTTGGCAAAAGGGCTTGGAAATGGGGTGCCAATTGGTGCTTGTTTGGCTCGAGGTGATGTTGCTAAAACATTTACCCCAGGAACTCATGGTTCTACCTTTGGTGGAAACCCGTTAGTTTGTGCTGCGGCACTGGCGACGATAGATACCATGGAAAAACTTCAACTGGATCAACGTGCAAAGGTTCTAGGTGAATATTTTCTACAACAATTTAATGAAAAATTAAGCAATAATCCTCATGTGGTAAGCATACGAGGAAAAGGATTGATGTTGGGACTTGAACTTGATAATGATTGTACTCAATTGGTACAACTGGCACTTGAAGAAAAACTCCTTATTAATGTTACTGCTGGAAAGGTGATCAGGCTGTTACCACCGCTAACCATCAGTGAAGCTGAAGCAGATATGATCATAGAAAAAACCTGCTTTTTAGTAAATAACGTATAAAAGAGAAAAACTATGGCTGTAAGACACTTTCTAACCCTAATGGATCTTAGTAGAAAAGAACTGAATGATTTAACCCATCGTGCGATTGAGTTAAAAAAAATGCAACTATCCGGTCAACGCTATGAACCACTAAAAAATCGTGTTTTAGGCATGATCTTTGAAAAATCTTCCACACGTACCCGCGTTTCTTTTGAAACCGGTATGATTCAATTTGGTGGTGGAGCGATTTTTTTATCACCTCGTGATAGTCAATTAGGACGTGGGGAGCCAATTGCAGATAGCGCCAGAGTATTATCACAAATGGTCGATATCATTATGATCCGCACCTTTGAACATGAAAAAATTGAAACCTTTGCAGAGTATGCTAGTGTCCCTGTTATTAATGCCTTAACGGATCTTTCTCACCCTTGCCAGCTGTTAGCTGATATGCAATGTTATCAAGAACTCAGAGGAAGTATTCAAGGAAAAACCGTTACTTGGGTGGGTGACGGTAATAATATGTGTTACTCCTATATTAATGCCGCCAGACAATGGGATTTTAAGCTTAATATAGCCTCCCCAGAAAATTATCAAGCCAATGCTGAACTGATAGAAGCTGCCGGAGATCACGTTGAGCTTTTTAGTGATCCGATGCAAGCTTGTAAAGATGTCGACATGGTTGTCACCGATGTCTGGGCTTCTATGGGCCAAGAACAAGAACAAAAAAAACGTGAAGTTGACTTTGCCAATTATCAAGTCAATTCTTCTATGATGAAACAAGCTAAATCAGACGCTTTATTTATGCATTGCTTGCCCGCTCATCGTGGGGAAGAAGTCAGCGCTGACGTGATTGATGGGCCACAAAGTGTAGTATGGGCAGAAGCAGGAAACCGATTGCATGCTCAGAAAGCATTACTGGAGTTTCTAATGCGTGACAAAATTGAGTAAATGTTAAGCCGCATTTTTGAACTACTTACAATCGCTTTTTTTATTGGAATTCCCGTGCATCTCATTGCCTCTATCGGGCAATGGGTTATTCAATTCAGGCTTATTCCAGATCACCAAGTTAAAACAACTGATGGCATAAAATGTATTTTTCTCACTCTCATCAGCTCATATTTTCTATCGCTCGTGATCTGGATTTTATGGCCGCTCCATCCTGATTTAATCCTGTATCACGACCGACTCAGCGTTCCGGCAACTATTGCCGAGCTTATCTGTATGCCTTTTTGGATCCGACACTATGGATACTTAAATAAAATTAATAAAGATCATTATTCTGGCTTTTCTTCCGATGAATGAAACTTAATTACCTTGGCATTTTGATGTAAGGACTCTTTCACTGATTCATTAACAAAATGTGGTCGAAATGCCGTGTGTCCATTTGCTTCATAAATTTCTCGCTCCCTCTCTGAAATCAAGTGTAAACATGACTTAATTTCATTTACGGTTGCTTCTGAAAGTGTTTGCGACTTTCCCCCACTAGGACTAATATCTTTAATCACACTAGATAATGTTTTGCGCATGGCATGTATTAAATCCAACTCCTTTGAGTGTATCTCAATATCCATTTTATCTTCCAGTTAATTATTTACCGTACGTTGCTACTCAAAGACCTGTTTAGGCTTCCCCCTTTTTAAAAGTTCAAATCTCACCTAACCCCTCTCGCCTAAAAGCGGCTAATTTTAGTTGCTAAAGAGAACCGTTTCGAGCAATATTTTTCTTAAATACTAACATTTAAATTGTTAATTTTATCAATATATTAATGAACAAAAGCTGGACATTCACCTAATAT
>CAYMMQ010000024.1:0-9295 GCA_964391585.1 uncultured Ectothiorhodospiraceae bacterium | reverse complement strand
AATTGTTAATTTTATCAATATATTAATGAACAAAAGCTGGACATTCACCTAATATCCTTTGTTTATTTTTTTCAATCCCATCTTGTAGCATTTTATTCGAAACATTTTCCTCGCCATGATAAACCATGCCAATCACACAAGAACAATACGCTTGGGCGCTCGAAAATATTTTTTGTTGCTGTATTTTAATGTCTTCAACGGTTTGTTTTATATCCTTAATCGCTTTACCAGCTTTTTTGGCATCTTGAGCCACGGTATTTTCTAATAAAGATTGAGTACATCCAACTATTGCAAGCTCTTGTAACTGTGTTGTCAGTGCATAAGCACTGTTAAGTATTAAACTACTCAACGTAAACAACATCAAAGATAAGATTTTTTTCATTGTTTTTATCCTAATTCAAGTTTAATCATACCTGATTTTACTAAATGCCTAATATACTCTAGATACGTGATATTTTCACTATTAATTACTCTTTTACTAATGGAAATAATAACAAAAAACCCTTACACAGCATTTTCTATCAAACAGCACATTATCTCCAAAAATCAACTTGTGGTATATGCTAAATTTTGTCATAATCAAGACTCATTTATAACTCAAACCAACTTTATGCTAACATTTTTTCTTAATTTATCCAGTAGCAAATTTTATTGGTTAGCCTTGTTACTGCTTAGCATCACTTTTGAAGCAGTAGCACTTAGCTATCAATACATTTTGGATTATTATCCTTGTGTTTTGTGTATCCATACTCGAATTCTGGTGTTAGCTATGTTCTTTATATCCTTGCTAGGTATCTCCTTATACAAAAAAAAATATCCACTTGTTGCTTTGCACATACTAATGGCAGCAATATGTGCAGGATTATTAGAGCGCTCTTATCAGCTCATTGGGGTAGAACGTGGTTTTATTGCTGGAAGTTGCAGCATGAGTTCCGGACTACCTAACTGGTTTGCTTTAGATAAATGGTTTCCTCTTTTTTTTGAAGTACAAGAACCTTGTGGTTATACACCAGAACTACTTTTTGGCATTACGATGGCAGAGGCTTTGGTGGTTTTATCAATCTTGCTGGTGGCAGTTAGTGTTACTTTTGCGATTAAGCATATTAAATTAGAAGTTAGCTAAAATCATTTTTTCCACGAAAGATTTAATGCATTGATAATCCACAATATATCAGAAGGCCCCCATATCAGAGCAAAACGAAAAGAGGGAATAATGAAATTACCTTTTTCCTTACTACTCATGCTTAAGAAAACACATAGGGGAAAGGTCGATGATTATCCAAGACCATGATGATATCAATAAAGGTATGATAACACTCTCATCTTTTGATATTGCAGAATTAACCGGAGGCACTTGGGAAGGACTAAATAAAGACCTCCGCTTTTCTGGAGTGTCAATAGATAGTTCAAAGGTGTCGGCGGGAGAACTTTATTTCCCTCTCTACAAAAAATACTATAGTTCTTCTCATTTAACATCTTTACGGGCGACTGGCATTCTCGGAATTGTCGTTTCACGTTCGGAGAAAATTGACTTCAAGCCCCTCCCCTTTGCTCTGCTACGTGTCGATGATCCAAAGAGTGCACTTCGCATCATAGGTGAAGAGAATGCCAAACGAGCCAAAGCTAAGAGAATTCTTGTTACGGGAACGGAAGGTAAGACAGGGCTTAAAATCATGCTCGATCACATTGTTTCCCAGCAGATACCATGTCACGCAATCCACAGCAGCGCAAATCTAAATGTACCAATCTGGCGAAGTATGGCCTCCATTCGTTGCGAGGATGAAATTGCAATTATAGAGGTATCCGTCGCCAATCCAAAACGTGGATGGCAGAGGAGTAATATCATTCGCCCCCATCTCTGCGTCATAACCAACATCAGCCAGCAACATATGGTTTATCACGGAAGCATTGATAGGCTAATTAGGCACAAAGCCGAATCGGTCACTGCTCTTCAGTCGGGAGGGGTGTGCATCATTAATGCCGATAACGATTATTTTATTGAGCTAAAAGACGCTATCCAGCAAATCAAACCAATTCCAGTGCTAAGCTTCGGTTCAAAACCCTTTTGTGAGGGGAATCTCCTGAATGCCACCTTTGTTCCCGATAAGTTCGGCTGGCAAGTTCAGGCGAAAATCTTCGGAAAACTGGTCAACTATTTTGTAAGCATGATAAATAGCTATGCACCATTAGTAAGCGTTTCAGCCCTGACTATAGCAGTTTATCAAGGGCTTGATCTCATTCAGGCATCAGGAAGTTTGAATTCTTTTTTTCCTTTTGAAACCGCTGGACGTATAGTGAAGTTTCCCATCAAAGGAGGCGAGTTCACTCTCTTCGACCACAGCCTTCGTGGATCACTCACCGGTTTTCGCTCAGCTTTTGATGATCTTTACCGAGTTATCGGAAGGAAGAAAGTTCGTCTGGTTCTCGGTGCATTACTCGACTTGGGGAAACAAAGTGAATCCCAACACAGAGAAATGAGCACTCTTATTGATTTAGAGCGAACCGAAAAAATTTATACCGTTGGTGATGAAATGAGAATGATGCGCGAGGTTATCGGTGATAAGTCGCTCCTTGGTCCCCATGGTTCAACTCCTGAAGAAATTGCTGAAGAATTATTTAAGGATATACAGCCAGGTGATATTGTTTTTATGAAGGGACATCATCGCGTATGGCTCTCACGTTTAGTTAAGGCAATGGAGACCCGTTTTGCAACGAACAATGATAAAAAAAATATAAAATTCCTACCAAAGAGAACCGTATCTCCCAGTAATGAATCTATCAAGAGCATGAGTAAAACAGAAGGGCAGGTTTTCTCATTGATTGCTGGTGGAGATGTCATGCTTTCTCGCGACCTTCCCGGTCGTGTTGCCTCTGCAGGAATCAAATCACCCTTCAGTGAAATACGACCTTTATTTGAACAGGCGGATATTGTATTGGTGAACCTTGAATGTGTTTTAAGTTGTTGTGGCGATTTCTTTGATAAGGGAGAAAGACGTCCCTTCTACTATCGTTCCCCCCCTCATATGGTGAACGTTTTGGTGGAAGGAGGTGTTTCGGCTGTTACTGTTGCCAATAATCATGCGATGGATTATGGTTCGGAAGCACTGGCAGACCAAGCCGGGATACTACATGAAACCTGCATCGCACATGCCGGTTCTGGGGAAAATATCGATAAGGCAATGCAGCCTATGTTTATTCGACTCGAAAAATTAATCATCGCCATTCTGTCATTTGGTGTGGATATGCCTCGCTATGCTGCGGGGGAAAATTGCTGGGGAATTTTTGAAACTGGAGTTAACAAAGGAACCGCTGAACTGATGAAATTGCATATCGATTCTGCCCGGAAAAATGCAGACTTGGTAATTGCTTCACCCCATTGGGGGGAAAATTGGAAAGAAACCCCTACTGAAAAAATTAGGAAGTTAGGATGGTCTTTGATCGAACTTGGTGTAGATGCAGTTATGGGTCACTCAGCCCATATTCTCCAAGGTGTAGAAGTCTATCATGGCAAGCCAATCATATATGACATGGGGACATTACTATTCGACCGAGTGCAAGAAAACCGAATGCGGAATTCTGCCCTGTTTGAACTGATTTTCGGAACTCATGGTATTGAACGTCTTATCATTCACCCAGTGGAACTGGAACCCGGCACAGTTCGCTCTGCCAATGATGATGAAAGTTATAAGACCAGAGAACTCATGAAAGCTCTGAGCCGCAAGCTTGATCCATCGGTAGACTTTAAAACAGTCGGTAAGACCCTTGAACTGCAGATAAAACCATCAAGCCTTATCAGGCGCACACAGGAACCACAGAAAACTTTTATTCGGAGCGACATACGCCTCTTGAAGTCAGGGCGAGATCGTCTTTCCAAAGCAAATATCTTTCTACCAACCCCTCCATCAGACTTTTATCCTAATAATTCAGTTGATCTTGGTGGTGGATTACTAGTTCTCGGATCAAAATTCCCTGAACAGGTACACCCAAACTATGGCTTTGTTCTTGAAGTGTTTTTTCGTTTTCCAGCTCCAGGAAAAAAGAGATGGCGTGCCACTGTTATGGGAATCAATTCTAAAACAGGGGAAAAGTTTCGATACCGCCACCCTGTGTCAGACGGAATGTGGGTTCCGCAGAACTGGAATGATGAAAAGATTATCAAGGATCGAATTGTCGTTAGACCGCAACCCAATTTACCTCTAGGAAAATATGAACTTTATTGGAACCTTGTCAACGCTGACACAAGGCGCTTGCGTAGCACAGAGGTAGATCATCCGCTCGTTAAAGATAACTGGCTTTCCATAGGTAGCATCACCCTCACAAAAGATGCCCCTCGTGTCGTTGCAGGGATTACCCTGCAGAAAGAAAGAATAATGCTTAACAATGTAACTTCAAGTGGAATATCTAACCCCAACAAGTTGTTAATAGAATCTATAATTGCCGAGGGAGCGAATTCCTACTCAGATTCTTCTTTTTTATATGTGAAACGCAATCTTTCGATTGAATTGATTGTCAAGAGCGCAAAATCCAAAGGAATGAAAGTCGTGTTTCACCAACCGAATATCTATGAATTAATCGGGCATGGTAAATCCGTTGTTTTTTCTCAGAATGCCCCTGAAAATTCACATGTTGCAAAAGTTATTACTCCAAATAAGAACTTTACCAAGAATATTCTTACCCAAAACGGACTGCCTGTTCCTCAGGGAGGAATTTATGGAAATTATAATGATGCCGTCCAGTATTTTTTAGAAAGAAGTATTCCTCAGGTAATAAAACCCAAATTCGGTACGCATGGAAGTGGTGTAACAACAAACATCACTAATCTCTCCGAGTTAAAAAAAGCGTGGAAGTTGGCTAAAAAATCAAATCAATCGGTAATTATTGAGGACTATATTAGCGGTGACGATTTGAGAGTCCTTATTGTCGGTGGTAAAGCGCAGGCGGCTTATGTACGTGTACCCGCTCATGTAATCGGCACCGGAGTCGACAATATTGAGACGCTTGTTAAAGAAAAGAATAAGATTCGCTCTAAAAATCCCCGATTTAAACTATCATTGATCAAGCGCTTTGACTTATTGGAAGCCAATGGCCTGAATTTTAGCTTTATCCCTGCAGTAGGTGAGAAAGTTCAGTTAACCTCTGTAAGCAATATTTCTACTGGTGGGGAGTCTGTTGAGATTCTCGATTCCATTCATCCCTCCATTCTAGAAATAGCAGAAAAATCTGTACAGACAATACCCGGATTGAATATCGCTGGTGTTGACTTAATAGTTGAGAATTTTACCGCCCCTACCTCATCAGATAATACTGTAAAGATATTGGAAATCAACTCAAATCCATCCATCGCTGACCCTGTTTTCCCGATGTATGGGAAGCCGGTAGATCTTCCGGGCATCATGATTGATTACTTTTTGGAGAACGAAAAGATCGGAAGAAAAATCGAAAATTCAGCAAAAAAAACTCCAGCAATAAATTACCCTAAATATATTTCATCCTGTAATGGTCTGGCTTTTTCTTCAACCTATAAGACTCAGATGGATATCATTAAACAGGCGGGGTACAAAAACAACCTTTTGATTACTCAAATCTCAAAATATGTATTCACTCTTAGCGGAAAAAACAATGAAGTGACATTTTTTCAGGGAATACCCGATCGGACCATAAACATATCAAGAATGGCATCCAATAATAAAAATTGGACCAAATGTCTGCTGAATGCCAGTTATATCAGAACACCTCATGGGGAAGCCTTCACTACTGATGAGCGGGAAAATGCTTGGCTGTATACCCAAAAGATGGGAAAACCAGTGGTTGTAAAGCCCCAATCTGGCTCTGGCGGAAGCGGTGTCTCCGTTAACATTTCATCACAGCGCCATTTTGACTTGGCTTGGAATTTGGCTTGCAGCACGAAGAATAAAACTATTTTGGTAGAAGAATATTTTCCTGGCAACGACTATCGTCTGTTTGTTATTGACAATCAGGTTGCAGCAGTAATGCTGCGAATACCTGCTTATCTAGTTGGGGACGGAATTCACACGGTACAACAGCTTGTTGATGAAAAAAATCTTCACAGACTCCCCAATCCCCATCTAGGAGCAAAACTGATAAAGATTACTCCCATGATCAAATTTAATCTTGCTCAACAGGGAATTACTGAAACCACCATTTTAAAAATAAAACAACGTATAGAGTTGCACTCGATCGCTAATATCGGTTCCGGCGGGGAAAGCGTTGATGTCTCTGAAACCATGCATCCAGGCTTTATCGATATTGCTGTCAGGGCAAGAAAAGCAGTTTTTGGCCCCGTTCATGCTGGAATTGATCTTCTGGCAGAAGACATCAGCAAATCACCCGATGAGCAAGACTGGATGGTTATTGAGGTTAATGTTAATCCCGACATTGCATTACATCATTTCCCGTCATCAGGTACTCCCCGTGATGCTGCCGGCGCCCTTGTATCATATCTTTTTCCCGAAATATCCACTGATAAGATGAATCCAAAAAAATCCATCCGTGTTTTAATCAAGGGGAAAGTCCAGAAAATTGGATTCCGAAAATGGCTTTGGCGCAATGCACATCTCCATGCTATTTCAGGCTGGATTCAAAATAATCCAGACGGAACCATCGAGTCAATATTTTACGGCGCACCAAACGCTGTTGATCATTTGCTCAATATGTGCAGAAAAGGTCCCAAGAACGCAGTGGTAACAGAAATCACATCATTTCCCTATGAAAAAGACGTTTCGTTTGGATTCTTTATTAATAAAACTGCTACTAAAAAAGATTAATAGTGAAAAAGTTTTATTTTCGTTCCTATTATGATGTGAGTTTGCGAGGTCTTTTACTTGCCGTTTGTATAGTACTTCTGTGGAGTATGGCCGTCAATGCTTCTGAAAAAGACAGGGTTGTTGTTTTAACTGCGACAATAACAATTACGAATAAAGGCGCCCACACCATAGCTCCTTACATACACCGCATTACCTATCCTACTACAACTCTTCCGCAGCAATTATTGGAACGAATTGAGTATAAATATGATGAGTCCTATTCCACAAAACAGCACAAAAATGGCGTGGATAAATATATCGAATTTTCCCTAAAAATTCCTCCGCACAGCAAGGTTGATAGACAAGTGGTATTTTATCTACGACTCAAGCACTATAACTATGAAACCGACAACAACATGTCAACTGTGGCAATTACTGACTCTGATCATTTTTTTCTGAATCCGTCAAGATATGTTGAATCCGACTCTCGGGAAATTAAACGGATTGCCAGATCCATTCAACGGACCTATGATGAAAAAGAAGACCAGCTAATGGCCGCTTTTCTCTATCCTCAATTGCGCTTGAATTACAAGAATATTGCCAATAAAGGCGCGCTATATGCACTCCGTAAAGGGATAGGAGACTGTACCGAATATGCAGCAGTTTTTATTGCAATTGCACGGGCTATGGGGACACCAGCACGCATGACCTCCGAATTTCTGTTCACGAAAAAATTTAAATTCTCCATACCGAACCATCACGCAGCTGAAGTTTATTTAAATAATCGTTGGATCCCTGTTGACCCAAATCTAGCTCTGGAGCCTAAACTAGGGTATGGTTTTGGTCGAACCTCAGTCAATAAGATCGTATTGAAACGCGATGGCAGTTGGGTTTGGTCTAGCCGATTACCGGGAGAGTCCAAGAAGTACCGTAAGAAATTTATTGAAGTCAAAACGCTTTGGAATGTCAAAACATTAGACTTAGTCGATGAGACCGAAGTTCATGACCGATAGAATGTAATATTAAAAACATGTGATGATACATTTACTGACTCATAATTTTGGACACACTCTACTTGAACAACATGTTGATATTCGACTGATTCATCTGTTCAATTAGACCATAACAATGGTCCAATAAAATTCATGTCTCAACTCTTGGTCTGCCTCTCTCTTTATATCCGATAGGAAAATTAAGTGTACTTTCTATTTTTTTCAAAAATTTTTCATTACCTAAAGGTGTACCTGACTGGATACTGCACCTAATATCTTTTAAGGTGTCTTTTTCTATTGTTCTCTTAAATAAATTCCTATAAATTTCAACTCTATTAACCTCGCTAGAGGCTATGGATAAATACAATTGATGCTTGGTTATAATAGCATTGGGCTTATTATATCCATTGGCAGTATAACTAGACCAAGGATAATCAATTGGATCACTAACTATTTCAGCTCGTACAGGATTTAATTCTATATATTTCATACATGTCATAAAATAGTTTTCTGTATCAATGATACTCCCTTTATGGCGCCCTTCCCACAAAGTTCCACTACGATGGTAAGTCTTATTAATATAATTCACATAAAGTCGCCCAATGGATTGAAACATAAGACTTATACTATTTTTTTGCTCAGGAGTAACTAATAGGTGAACATGATTTGACATTAAAACATAAGCATGAATTTGACACTTGTATAGATCAGAAACTTTTTTTAAAATTTTCAAATACTCACGGTAATCTTTATTTTCAAAAAAAATATTATTTCTATTATGCCCTCGTTGCATTACATGTGCAGGTACACCAGGCAAATAAAATCGTGGCTTTCTAGGCATTATTATTACTAACTAAAATTATCATCTAATAAGTTTTTAAACTTTAACCCCTTAAACTTCTTAAACCCTTTATCAGTTGTTACCCATTCACAACTCGACTCTATAGCTAAAGCGGCATGGTATGCATCAGGTATAAAATTTCCTTTTGCATGAGTATGCTTAATTAAACTCTCAAAAATAGCCCAGTGCCTATCCTTTGGAGAAATTTTAACTGCATTGGATTGTTCCTTGATTTGATTAACAAAGTAAATGGCATCATCTAAGACTGATGGGATCTCGAAAACCTTAGGATGAGTAACGACTCGAAGAAAACCACTTAACACTAAAGAAGAATAACCATAGTCAGTATTTGAATTTATAACTGATTCCAACCAATGGCGATATTGTTCATGATGCTCAACATCTTCCCGATGAGCATAAACCAAGATATTAACATCCATTAAATACATTATTAATCGTCCATAATGTCTGCTAATGATTGATTACTATCTAAATCAACGCCATGATTTAGTCCACTTCCGCTCGTTGTAATTAACGAGATCTTTGACTTAGGTTTAGTATTTTTTTTTACTATCATTGTACGTAATGCATTTTCAATAACAGTATTAAATTTTTGCTTCGAATCCAAAGCAATTTTTTTTGCTTCATAAAAAAGAGCATCATCAATATCAATAGAAGTTCGCATTGCCTTTTACCTT
>CAYMMQ010000023.1:19715-23846 GCA_964391585.1 uncultured Ectothiorhodospiraceae bacterium | reverse complement strand
AAAAAGCTATGTTATGATATAACAACTACTGTCAATAAATTAGCCCAATTATACCCATAGTCATTGAAAATGTCGACGGCGTTTAGAACACTGTTTATAATAGTTCTTACTTGTAACTGTTCAGCGTGTTTAGATTTTGACCTAGTTCAAGGCATTTTTCGCACGGAAAGTGCGAGTATATACGAATATATGAGCACTTGAGTACGAAAATAACGCAGAAATAGGATAAAAGATGAATACGCTGAGTAGTTACAGATACTTTTAATTTTCGCCTCAATCATGTAGTAGCTGTACATTCAATCGGCAAAAATAAAAAACCTCGCGACATTTAGTACTTTATTCATAAAATACTTATCTTAAGATTCTAAGCATTTAGGATATATCAAGGATTGATAGAACAATGACCATTTTTTATAGTAATTATTGATCTAGTGACTTATTTTAAGTTTTTAAAATCCATTTTCTGATTTAACCAAGGTTTTTATGATGAAAACTATCGATTCTAAGCTTCTGAATACTTATTCAATTGAGGAACTACAACAATTGGTAAGGACTTTGTTACAAGAAACTGAACGGCTTAATGATGAAAATAAATATTTAAACCTGTTGCTGGAAACATCTTCAGAACATGCTGATGAAATACAAAACAACCTGTTAAGTGATAAAGAAGATTTAGAAATGATGATTGAATTTTCTGCTGAACATGCCGATCAAATTGCTGCAGAACTAGAACAAAAAAGACAGGAAATTCGAAACACCTTTGGCCGTTATGTTTCCAATGAAATTGTTTCTGCCATTTTGGATAATGATGACGGCTTAGAGTTAGGAGGTCAGCGTAAAGAGATTACTATTCTCACATCTGATCTAAGAGCTTTTACGAATTTATCAGAAAGTCTGGCTCCTGAAGATGTGGTGAAAATACTCAATTATTATCTTGCTGCTATGGAACTAACTATCTCTAAGCATATGGGGATAATAGATGAATTTATGGGGGATGGTATTTTAGTATTGTTTGGAACCCCTGTTTCCCAAAAAAATGATGCTTTAAATGCAGTAATTTGTGCAATAGAGATGCAACTGGCTATGAAAGGGGTCAATAATCAAATGGTTAAATGGGGACTGCCTCAACTAGAAATGGGAATAGGTATCCATAGTGGCGATGTTATTGTCGGTAATATTGGCTCAGAAAATCGCACAAAATACGGAATTGTTGGCGCAAATGTAAACCTAACCTACCGCATAGAGTCCTATACTGTCGGTGGTCAAATTCTAATATCAGAACAAACTTATAATAAGGTTAAAAATGATGTTGAAATTTTTGATAGCATGCAAGTTTCTCCCAAAGGAGTTGCAAATGAGATTACGGTTTACAGTATTAAATCTATTCCCTCGATAAGTCACCTATGCCTAACAGAGGTAAAAACAAAGCTACCAAAGCTATCTCAAGCCATTGACATCGAATACGCTCTACTAGAGGGAAAAAACATTTGTAACACAACAAGTACTGGCTCTATCACTCATCAGTCTGATACTCATGCATTTATTGAAATAAGTTCAATTGAGTCAATTCCAGCTACATTAAGTAATATACTCCTCCGCCTTCACGAGGATCAGATTATTTATGCAAAAGTCATTAATTTTAGTCAACATCAAATTAAGCAAAATGGTTTTTTTGTTTGTTTTACTGCCAAATAAATGTTTTTTAGTGTCATTTAGAACTTTTTAACAAACAAAACTTAACTCTCTAATGAAGAGTTACTCACCTTGAGTTCATCATGAAAAGGAGTTCAAGCTAAACCTTTCTTTAGCTAGCAAATAAGGTTATTATTTCCCTAACATATTTTTTATATCATGGAGTGTTTCACGATGTCATGCCTTTCTCAAGCCGTTGGTTCTCAGGGCAATAACTCAAATGCAAAAAATCACACATCTGAGCCTTGTATATTAGTTATTTTTGGTGCCACTGGAGATTTATGTAAAAGATTACTGATACCGTCTTTATATAATCTTGCCTGTGATGGCTTATTAGCAGAAAACTTTGCAGTGCTGGGTACTGCTACTCGACCAATCGATAGCGAAGAATTTAAAAATCGGATGCGAAGTGAAACTGATGGCTTAAAAAAATACCATACCCGACCTGAATTTGATCACGATATCAGTGAACAGCTTATTGAACGTATAAGTTACCTTTCTGGAAGCTTTGATGATATAGAACATTTCCATGCTCTAAAAAAACGGGTGACTGAATTAAGCCAACAATACCATACTGACAATATCTTATTTTATTTTGCCACAGCTCCCAGTTTTTTTGGTATGTTGTGCAAAAACCTTTATGACGCAGGTTTTCAACAAGGTGATGGATGGAGGCGAATTATTTTAGAGAAACCTTTTGGACGAGATCTGAAATCTGCTCAAGACTTAAATAAAGAAGTTCTTTCCTACTGGAAAGAAGAGAGCATTTATAGAATTGATCATTATCTGGGCAAAGAAACTGTTCAAAACCTACTCGCTTTTCGTTTTGCCAACGGTATATATGAACCACTATGGAACAAATATCATATCGATAACATTCAATTTAACGTCTGTGAAACGGTTGATATCGGTAGTCGAGGTGGTTATTACGATAAATCTGGCGTTCTAAGGGATATGATGCAAAATCACATGTTCCAAATGCTGGCCTATTTATGTATGGAACCTCCTTCATCTTTTGAAGCAAACGCAGTCCGTAATGAAAAAGCGAAACTTTTAGATAGTGTTAGAATTTATCAAGAAGATCAAATCGAAGATATATCGGTTAGAGGACAGTATGGACCTCTTATTGATAACTCTGGCAATATTGTTAAACCAGGTTATCGCCAAGAGGATCAAGTTGATCCTCAATCAAGCACCGAAACATTTGCAGCATTAAAACTCAATATCGATAATTGGCGCTGGGAAGGCGTGCCAGTTTATTTGCGTTCTGGAAAAGCATTGTGGAAAAGAGGAACTGAAATCGTCGTTGAGTTTAAAAAGGCACCTGAGCCAATCTTTCGAGGAACAGATGTTAGCAGCCTAGAATCCAATCGTTTAGTTTTTCATATCCAACCCTATCAAGGGATTGAGTTTTTATTTCAGGCAAAAACTCCAGGACCAACCATGCAACTACAAAAAGTTGATATGCAATTTGATTATGGTGATGCTTTTAAGGCATCCTTATATACGGGGTATGAAGTTATGCTTTTTGCCTGTACTCATGGAGATGCTACACTTTTTTCTCGTAATGATTTGGTTGAAGGGGCTTGGCGTATAGCCCAGCCTATTATGGATTACTGGGAAAAGCATCCTGTAACTACTGGTTTTCCAAATTATCCACGAAACTCTTGGGGGCCTAAAGCCGCACGTGATTTTATCGCAAAAGATGGACGAAAATGGTATGAAGCAATCACAACAGAGGTTCTGGAGCGCACTCCGCTGTTCAAAGGCGCAGATACAGTTTTACTTAATTCCATTATTATGGCCCTAAACCCATTGGTCGTTGAAAAAAATGACATCATCATCCAACAAGGTGATCAAGCTGGTGAAATGTACTTTATCTGTCAGGGAGAAGTTGATATTGTAGGGAGAAAAGAGTCCACTGACAAACCGATCAAAACACTTGGTGATGGTGATTATTTTGGTGAAATTGCCTTATTAAGCTCGAGCAAACGAACAGCCACTGTGCAAGCAAAATCACAAACTGATTTATTGGTACTAAAAAAAGAAGATTTTGCGCAAATTATCCGCAATAACCCTCAATTCTCTGAGGCAATGATTTCCATTGCCAAAGAACGTTACAATTTAACGATCTCACCAGATGATCTAACATGTACAATAGAGTATGACGAAAACGTATAATAGTTATTCATACGTTGGTACTTAAGGAGGAAACTGATGCGTTTAGGCTTCCCCCTTTGGAAAAGGGGGATTGAGAGGGATTTGTGTTGTTGTTAAATACTTGATCTGATAGCATTTTATTTAAAAGAACAAACCTCCCCTAACCCCTTTGCTAAAGAGGGGAACAGTTTCAAGCAAAATTTATCTTAAAAGCAAAGCTATGAATTGTAGCTAAAAGTAGTATGGAGTATCTAAAATGAAAAGGCGTGATTTTATAAA
>CAYMMQ010000023.1:17945-19615 GCA_964391585.1 uncultured Ectothiorhodospiraceae bacterium | reverse complement strand
ATTGTAGCTAAAAGTAGTATGGAGTATCTAAAATGAAAAGGCGTGATTTTATAAACTGATGCGTTTAGGCTTCCCCCTTTGGAAAAGGGGGATTGAGGGGGATTTGTGTTGTTGTTAAATACTTGATCTGATAGCATTTTATTTAAAAGAACAAACCTCCCCTAACCCCTTTGCTAAAGAGGGGAACAGTTTCAAGCAAAATTTATCTTAAAAGCAAAGCTATGAATTGTAGCTAAAAGTAGTATGGAGTATCTAAAATGAAAAGGCGTGATTTTATAAAAGGCATGGGCATTGGTGGTTTAGCCGCCTCACCGATGCTGTACAGTCAAACAGCATCAGCAAAAAAACCAATTAAGTGGAAAATGGTCACATCTTGGCCTAAAAATTTTCCCGGATTAGGAACGGGAGCTGAATTTCTTGCAAAAACCATCAATGAAATGAGTGATGGTCGCTTAAGGGTTAAGGTATATGGTGCGAATGACTTAGTCCCAGCTTTAGAAGTCTTTGATGCCGTCTCACAAGGTACTGCGCAAATGGGGCATAGTGGCGCATATTATTGGAAAGGTAAACACCCTGCTAGTCAGTTTTTTACGTCTGTGCCTTTTGGTTTAACCGCCCAAGAAATGAATGCTTGGTTATTCTATGGTGGCGGTATGCAATTATGGGAAAAGTTATATGATAAATTTAATCTGATCCCAAATGCTGCAGGTAATACAGGCGTTCAAATGGGCGGCTGGTTTAACAAAGAAATCAAAAGCATAGAGGATCTAAATGGCTTAATTATGCGTCTACCCGGATTAGGAGGCGAAGTACTCAAGCTTGCAGGTGGTACTCCAGTGACTTTGCCAGGTGGTGAAATTGCCAGTTCTATGCAATCGGGAGCAATTGATGCAACAGAATGGGTAGGCCCTTATAATGATATGGCTTTTGGGTTGCATAAAGTGGCAAAGTATTATTATTCTTCAGCTTGGCACGAACCCGGATCAAATATGGAGGCCATTATTAATAAAGAAGCCTTTAAAAAGTTGCCTAAAGATCTGCGTTATATCGTTAGAGCTGCCTGTCGGGTTGCAAATTCAGATATGTTATCCGAATACACTGCGAGAAATAATACCGCCCTACAAACCCTGATGCATAAGCATAAAGTAGTGATAAAAGAGTTTCCTGATGATGTGATAAAAAAATTAAAACAGCTTTCTGAACAAGTGGTAAAAAAAGTTGGTGAACATGATGCTTTATCCAAGAAAATTTATTTATCCTATTCCCAGTTTCGCAAAGATGTGATGCAGTGGAGCGAGTTATCAGAAGGAAATTATATTAAAGCCAGGAAAAATAGCTAAGAGGAAATTCAGATGTCTTACAATAAAGAACTCGATGTAACTGGGCTAAACTGTCCTTTACCTATTTTACGTACTAAAAAGGCATTAGTTGGACTGCAATCTGGTCAAACAGTTTATGTGATTGCCACCGATCCCGGCTCGGTAAAAGATTTTCAAGCGTATACTAATCAAAGCGGAGATAAGTTACTAGAAAGTAAAGAAGAAAATGGCAAGTTTATCTATGTGATAGAAAAGAAATAATGTAACTTTAGTACACTTAAAATCCCCCTCAATCCCCCTTTGCGAAAGGGGGAAGTAGTTTGTGCAATCACTTTAACTAAAGGGGGAAGT
>CAYMMQ010000023.1:0-17845 GCA_964391585.1 uncultured Ectothiorhodospiraceae bacterium | reverse complement strand
CCCTTTGCGAAAGGGGGAAGTAGTTTGTGCAATCACTTTAACTAAAGGGGGAAGTAGTTTGTGCAATCACTTTAACTAAAGGGGGAAGTTATTCGTGCAGTGACTTTACTAAAGAGGGAGGCTATTCTTGCAGAGCCTTTGCGAAAAAAATAAGCAGTTTACGCCTGCTTCCACGGTCCTCCGTGAGAAAGCAGACTATTTCCCGTTAAGACTAAAAGCACCAAGTCGCTTGGGCGCTAAGAATATCAACCGAGCCCTTATAGCTTCCAACTAAGCTTCCTTGCATCGCCCCATTCAAACCATCAAAGCTTTCATTAAGTTGAGTGTTAGCAACCCAAATATGAGCATAAGCCACATCAACGGTAAAACCTTTCGATAACTTATAACTTGCTCCTAGACTGAACCATGTCCTATTATCTCCTGGAATGCGAGATGTTCTATATAAGTCATCAACCGGTGTTTTATCTAAAGCCACGCCCGTGCGCAAGGTAATATCAGATGAATACCGATATTTTAAACCTAGTGAATAACGCATCGCATCACTCCAGTTTTCAGGAGTAATATCTGAAGTACCATTCGGCAAGTCCACTTTTAATTGTTTAAATGAACTCCAACCGGTATAAGTCACATCAGCTAATACAGTTAATTTATCAGAGGCATTCACTAATACACTTAATGCCAAGGTATCAGGGACGGTCAAACCGGCTGTAATTGGATAATCAATCACGCTTGTACCTGTTTGAGTATTAGAATTTAGTTTTCCTGCTAAAGTATGCTTCACCTTACTGCGATATGATAAACCAACTCGAGCATTATCACTTGGCTCAAAAATAATCCCTGCATTAAAGCCTAGTGACCAGTCATCTCCTTTCATACGTGTATTTAAGTCACTGGCTAACACATGAGCACTATTGGCTGGGTTACACGTTGGGGTTAGTTGAGGGTGGCCACAAAAATAGCTTTTACTATCTAAGGTTGCTTGGGCATATTGAATATTTAGACCTACACCAAATTGAAACTGTTCATTAAGCTTGGTTGCAAATGAAGGGTTCAGATTAACCGTTTTTAAATCCGACTTAGTTGATGCATATCTTCCTATCCAGTCATTAGCATAACTCAGACTTAATCCCACTGGAGAGTTTATGCCCAAACCAAAGCGGCTATTGCCAAAATCTTGAACATAATATGCATTAGGAACAAAGTTATAACCACCTGCATCCCCCCCCTCATTACTTCCTAAAGCTACATTAACTTGTCCTGCAAAATTTGCAGTGGAATTAATATTAGTAAACTGAGAACTAGGATTAATTATATGCATACCTGTGGTCAATTGAGTACCAGATAGATACATCATACCGGCAGGATTAAAAAAAACAGTAGAAGGATCTTCGGCCACAGCACTAGCCCCGGCAAATGACTGACCTAAACCGCTGGCACTATGTTCAATAATTGCAAAACCAGATCCCAAACAAATACAGGGAAGCAAACTGGCAATAACAACTGAGGACTTAAAAGTTTTTAACAACATGGCTTATCCTTATATAAATAAAATATTTAATTTTGAAATCTTTGCAAAAATTATTTTTAAGCTAAATATACACTTTATTTATAAAATTGCAAATATTGGAAAGAGCATTAAATATGGGAAAATCATACTCTTAATTGTATTTCCTTACATTGAAAGGATATAATTCTGTGCAAATGACAACTTAGGATTAGATTTAATGCCAACTATTATCAAAACCAGCATTCTTATATTAGTAATAATGTTTTTTTCAGCCGTAGCTTCAGCAAAACCCATTGTTTGTTTGCAAGCGATAAGTGGCGAATTCTGTGTCACTCTAGAAGCTGATATTGCACCAATAACGGTTAAAAACTTTTTGCACTATGTTAATAGTGGTGCATATAACAATACTTTTATCCATCGTAGTGTCAAAGATTTTATTATTCAAGGTGGCGGTTATACTATTGATGAAAAATTAAGTGTATCCAAAATCACCGATAATGGTACGATTCAAAACGAATATAATTTATCAAATATTCGAGGCACCATTGCTATGGCAAAACTAGGAGGAGATCCCAATAGTGCAACCAGTGAATGGTTTGTCAACTTAAATGACAATTCCGCTAATCTTAATGGGCAAAATGGTGGTTTTACCGTTTTTGGCCAAGTCATTGAGCAAGATATGAGCTATATTGATCAAATTGCAGGACTTCCAACGGCTCAAATTTCTGGAGCTCTTGCTGCAGTATTAACCGATACGCCACTGACCGGTTTTACTGATGGCTCTGAGCTAGCATTTAATAATTTTATTGCATTTCAAAGTGTTAAACAGGTTGCAAGTTATGAAAATGGCATGCTATTTGGCGTGGTAGATGCTGGAAGCTTAGGTATATTTTCTATTAAGCTACAATTGACACGCTCTTCTCCGTATTTTTTCACTTTGGATAGTGCTTCATTAAGTAGCGTCAGCAGTAGTAATAGTACCGATATGACCTATGATCCACAAACGGGACGTTTAGTGATTAATGAGTTAAGAATTGATCAGACGTCAAAAGTACATAATGTGATATTAGAGTTAAGCGATAGTACGAAATTTGAATTTCGCTTAATCAGTATTGATGGACAAAACTTTTAAAGCAATGTTACCAAGCCACTTGTAACAACAAGAGTAAATCAAAATGAAACAAAACGTTATTATTTTTTTATTGTTATTTATGTTTTTTAGCACAGCTTGTCTGGCTGAAAACGAGCTGGTAATTGACTCTTATACTTTTCAATACAATGCCTTTTCTGCTGATAGTCTGCCGGCTGAAATGAGCTCACGTTATCATTTTAAACGCAGTAAAAATAGTGCTTTGGTAAATATTACCGTAATAGACAACAACTCAAATATACGCTTTAAAGGTATTAAAGCATCAGTACAAGGGGTGATGAAAAATTTATTAGCACAAGAAACTAAATTAACATTTAAAGAAATTTACGAAGATCAGGCTTATTATTATATTGCCCAAGTAGACATTGAACATAATGATGTGGTGCATCTCATTATCTCAGTGCAGCCAGAACATGCTAAACGGGTTTATGAAGTAAAATTTGTTAAACAATTTTCCAACCAATAAGTTTAATTTAGAATGGTTTCTAAATGGTTAGCTAAATTAATAAAATCTTTAATTAATAAAGTTTCAGAGCGACAAGATGGATCAATTCCTAAATCCTCAAAGACGTGATCGGAAATCACTTCTTTTAAATTATTCCGAATTGTTTTCCTTCGTTGTTGAAAAGCTAATTTACAAACTTTTGCTAAACGTTCCTCACTAGCTAGTTTGACTTGATGTTGGGCTTCCACGTCCTGATAAGGAGTCAAGCTTACAATTGCAGAGTTTACCTTAGGTACTGGTGAAAAGGCCTCTGGTGGCACTACAAAATGCTTTTCAACCTGACAAAAATACTGCATCATAATACTTAAGCGGCCATAATTTTTACTTCCCGGTTTTGCCGTTAGACGCTCGACCACTTCATCTTGTAACATAAAAAACATGTCACTAATATTTTCACGAAACGTTAATAAATGAAATAAAATCGGAGTACTGATATTGTAGGGTAAATTTCCAATTAAGCGCAGTTTTTGTTGCTCTTTGCACAAAGCTGAATAATCAAGGCGCAAAGCATCCTCATTGATTAAATTCAATTTATCCAATTGTGTTGCTAAAGTAATTTTCAATAAGGGGATCAGGTCTCGATCAAGCTCTATCGCCGTTAGAAACTGACATTGTCGGATCAAATGCGTTGTTAATGCTCCTTTACCTGGACCAATTTCAACAATATGATCTTGTTTTTGTACCGCAATGGTTTGGATAATTTGCTGAATAATATTTTGCTGCGTTAAGAAATTTTGACCAAAGCGTTTTCGTGCCTTATGTTGCATCATTTATTTTCACTTATAGTTTATTAGTTCGTTTTTAACGACATCATGCTAAGGGCCGTTTTAATCGCATAATTCATGCTACCTGCATCAAGCAAACCCAATTCATCTTTTTTTCCTGCTAAATCAAGCGCCGTTCCATGATCAACTGAAACACGAATAAAAGGTAAACCTAAGGTAATATTTACCGCTTGCCCAAAGCCTTTATATTTTAAAACAGACAACCCCTGATCATGATACATCGCCAATATAACATCAGCTTTTTGCATATATCTTGGGGTAAATACCGTATCAGCAGGAATAGGACCGAAAGCAGCTATTTGTTGCTCTTGTGCCCAAGTAATGGCCGGAATAATACTATCAATTTCTTCATGCCCCAAATGGCCATTTTCGCCGGCATGTGGATTTAAACCACAAACATAGATTTGCGGCTTGTTTATGCCAAACTTGTTTTTTAACTCTAGGTTTAATAATGCAAGAATATTTTCTATCAACGATTGCTTGATATGTTGGCTAATTTCCTTAATCGGTAAATGAGTTGTCACTAGTGCAACACGCAAGCCCTCTGTTGCCAACATCATAATAACTTGTTTTGTGTTTGATTGTTCTGCTAAGTACTCAGTATGACCGGTGAATTTTTTATAACCTGCATCATTGATAATACCTTTGTGAATTGGTCCAGTCACCCAAGCTGCGAATTGCTTGTTTACCTCAGTAGACATGGATAACGCAATAGCCTTATCCAAGGTTTTTATCACATATTCTGAATTAGCAACATCCAAGATTCCAGCATTAACTGAGTTTTTAACCTTAAGAGCTAAACATAATAACTGCTTTTTCCCCGTATAATGCTCAGCAATAAGTAGTTTTTGATCGCTATTAATCTGCTGAATAGTAATATCTAAACCCATCAAAATGGCGCGCTGTGCTAATACATCTGGATCAGCAATAAACACTAATGCTTTTTTCTGCGGTGATTGCGCCAGTTTAATCGCCAAGTCAGGTCCAATACCTGCTGGTTCACCCGGTGTTACCAATAGATATTGTTGAAGATAGGTCATAAGTAATATTATTGTTCGAGTCTAATCTCAATATGTGCTTCATCTCTAGTACGACGTAACCAATATACTTTCTTTTCTTCAACTTGCTTGTCAAAAAGTACATTTCTAACTTGATTGCGTAAATATTCTTTACTATCGTCACGTTTTCTTTTTTCTAATAACTCAACAAGATGAAAACCAAATGGAGACTCAAAAATTTGACTTAATTCGCCAACTTGCATGTTTTCAATAACCCTATCAAATTCTGGTACCATGACCCCCTTTTTGAACCAGCCCAAATCACCGCCATTTTGTGCAGATATTACATCATTAGAATGAACTTTAGCTAAAGTTGTAAAGCTTTCACCTTGAATAATTCGAAGCCGTAATTGATCAAGTTGAGTTTTAGCCTGTTCTTTGCTTTTACTAATATCTGTCTTAATCAAAATATGACGAGCATGGCTTTCCTCAACTTCATGTTTTATTTTATCCTTAATATCTTTCAATTGTACTATAAGGTAACCAACAGGTGTTTTTATCACATCAGATACTTGACCAATAGTTAATTTGTCAGGGATATCAGCTATAATCGATGGTAATTCACTGGCTTTTCGCCAGCCTAAATCACCACCTTCTAAGGCATTAGCAGAATCAGAATATGTCATCGCAATAGTTGAAAAATGTTCACCCGCATCTAGCTTTTGTTTCACCATTTGAGCTTTTTTTTCAACTTCTTTCATTTCTTCAGCAGTAGAACCTTCTGGAATAGAAATTAAAATAATTGCCGTATGGTATTGCTTACCTATATCCTCTTGTTTTTTATAATTAAATAAATAATTATCTATGTCTTGTTCCGAAATGTTTATTTGTGAGTCAACATGACGTTGTTGCAAACGTTGTAAAATAATTTGCTTTTGTACATTTTTTCGAAAATCTTTGTAATTAATCCCTTGTTTTTGCAAGGTAGCAATCAAATCAGTAAGAGATAAACCATTTTGATCTGCAATTTTTTGAATGGAACGGTTCAATGTCGTTTCATCATTATGTATACCTTCTCGCTCTGCCATGTCAAGCTGAAGTTTTTCCATCACTAATTTATCCAGCACTTTTTTTGTTAAAAGTTTTGCTTCAGGTGGTTCATTACCCTTAAGGCGAATTTCTTTCACTATTTCATCAAAGGCTTTTTTTAGTTCATTTTTGGTAATAATATCATCATCTACTACAGCAACAATACTATCAAGTTGTTCAACTTCAGCATATACAGATGTTGATAACAACAAAACTATCAAAAAAGCTATCAACATAATTAATAATTTTCTAGGCATTAAAAACATCTTAGACTCATTGTTCATCCCGAAAGCAGGTTTTTGTCGAGTAGACATTAATATCTCCTTTTTATATTAAGTTTAATAAAATGTGAGGAAATATAATGCCCCTCACAGAGCCGTACTTTAAGATTTCCCTCATACGGCTTTACGTTTTTCTTTTTTATCTTTGCCACGAGTTTAGGTTTAGCTCGCTTAATGCTCGATGAACTATCAATCCTAAATTGGATATTTGTCTCACTCTTTTTTATTGATCCTTAAGGGGTTGATAGCTAACCGGCATTATATTCTCTGTTGCTCTATACTACAGGGGGAGGTTTTACGATTTTAATGCATCATAATGCGTTATATTGATTGATTTTTCAACAATAAAAGTAGATTTTAAACGCATGGTTCGCAATTTTTTATTTACTCATCTTCTAAATTAATGCCTAAGAGGCTCTGTTTTGTTTAAAACCCATGAGATTTTTACTTTTCCAGCCTACTGTACTTAGGCTTATTCTAGTTGAAGTGTTAAACAGGAAAATAAAATCAATTTATTTAAACAGGTGATCCCAAATAGCTGTTCTTCATGATAACATTATCGGCTCAAGGATAAGTAAAAAGATAAGCAAAGCGCCATCATACTTTTATGATGACTGTTTGTATACTTCATATAGGAATTTAGATGGAAGACTACCAGGTTGATTTTATAGATTTTGCCATAAAACTAGGTGTATTACGCTTTGGCGAGTTTACCTTAAAATCAGGACGAATTAGTCCCTATTTTTTTAATAGTGGTTTATTTAATGATGGAAAATCCCTTGCAACCTTAGGTCGCTTTTATGCGATTGCCTTACAACAAAGTCAAATTAAGTTTGATGTGTTATTTGGACCAGCTTACAAAGGTATTCCTCTTGCGGCAAGTTGTGCCATTGCCTTGGCCAATGAATTTGACCTAAGTATGCCTTATAGTTTTAACCGTAAAGAAGCGAAAGATCATGGCGAAGGCGGCACCATTGTTGGCGCCCAATTATCTGGAAAAGTCATGATTATCGATGATGTTATTTCTGCAGGTACATCGGTGAGAGAATCATTTGATATCATTGAAAAAAATGGTGCTAAAGTGGCAGGCGTTATTATTGCACTTGATCGACAAGAAAAAGGCTTAGCAGATATTTCTGCCATCAAAGAAATTGAAAACACACATCATATTTCTGTCACCAGTATTATTAAACTTGAACACCTTATTCATTACTTACAACAATCGGCACAAACACCTAAATTACAACAATATGCTCATAAAATTGAGTTATACCGTGAGAAATATGGTGACAAATCTTAATTGGGCAAACAACTAAATTTACCGCTTAAAATTCTACCAGGAGTAATTTATGTCTGACAATTCTTATCGCGTACCCGCGGCAATAGCTGAAAATGTCAATGTCACCCCTGCTTTATATAAGGCAATGTACCAGCAATCCATTGAACAGCCTGAAATGTTTTGGCAGCAACAAGCTGAAAAGTTTTTAAGCTGGATTAAACCTTGGGATAAAGTTTTAGATTGGAGTTTTGACAAAGATGACCTGCACATTAACTGGTTTAATCATGCAAAAATCAATGCGTGTTATAATTGTGTTGATCGCCACCTTGAAAAAAATGCCGATAAAACAGCTATTATTTGGGAAGCAGATGATCCCAACAAAAGTCGTCACATAAGTTTCAGAGAATTACATGATGAAGTTTGTCGATTTGCCAATGTATTAAAACAGCGAGGGGTAAAAAAAGGCGATAGAGTTTCTTTGTACCTGCCTATGATCCCAGAAGCGGCCATTGCAATGCTCGCCTGTGCTCGCATTGGAGCTATTCATTCCGTCGTATTTGGTGGATTTTCTCCAGAAGCTTTATCCAGCCGAATTTTAGATTCAGACTGTCAAGTGGTTATTACCGCTGATCAATCGATACGTGGCGGTAAAAAAATTCCACTTAAAACCAATGCTGATGTTGCCATAGCAAAATGTCCTAATGTTCATACCTGTATTGTGGTACAGCGTGGTGGCGATGAAGTAGTATGGAATGAAGAACGCGATGTCTGGTATCACCTAGCCGTTAAAAGTGCTGCTGCTGATTGCCCTATTGAAGAAATGGATGCAGAAGATACCTTGTTTATTTTATATACCTCGGGCTCTACTGGGTCACCTAAAGGAGTATTACACACAACCGCAGGTTATTTATTACAAGCTGCCATGACCCACAAATATGTGTTTGATATTAAAGATAATGATATTTACTGGTGTACCGCTGATGTTGGTTGGGTAACAGGACATAGTTATATCGTCTATGGGCCACTAAGCAATGCTACAACTTCGTTAATGTTTGAAGGTGTTCCCACTTATCCTGATATTTCTCGCTTCTGGCAAGTGGTTGATAAACATAAAGTTTCTATTTTTTACACCGCGCCAACAGCGATTCGTTCCTTAATGGGCGCAGGTGATGAACCGGTAACCAAAACATCCAGAAAATCATTACGAATATTGGGGACTGTGGGAGAGCCTATTAACCCTGAAGCTTGGAGCTGGTATTTTAATGTGGTTGGTAATGGCAAGTGTCCCATTGTTGATACTTGGTGGCAAACAGAAACCGGAGCACATATGTTAACACCGCTTCCTGGTGTTAATATATTAAAGCCCGGCTCTGCTATGGCGCCATTTTTTGGCGCTAACCCGGTCTTATTAGATGATGAAGGTAAGGAAATTAAAGGCAACCCTGCATCGGGAAACCTTGCGATGAAAACCCCTTGGCCATCGATGCTCAGAACAGTTTACGGCGACCATCAGCGATTTTATGACACCTATTTTGCGATGTATCCAGGTTATTATTTTACCGGTGATGGTGCACGACGTGATGAAGATGGCGATTACTGGATTACCGGGCGTGTTGATGATGTATTAAATGTTTCTGGTCACCGCTTGGGAACAGCTGAAATTGAAGCTGCTTTGGGGCTGCATGAAAAAGTTGCTGAGTCTGCCGTGGTAGGTTATCCTCATGATCTCACTGGGCAAGGCATTTATGCGTTTGTCACGGTTATGAAAGGGGAAGCAACTTCTGATGAAATAAAAATGGAGCTGGTGCAATTAGTCAGAAAAACCATTGGCCCCATTGCTAAAATTAACCTTATTCAATGGGCGCCAGGTTTACCTAAAACTCGATCAGGAAAAATCATGCGCAGAATTTTGCGAAAAATAGCTGCCAATGAAATTACTGCTCTGGGTGATACCTCAACATTGGCCGATCCTTCGGTAGTTGAAGACTTGATCAGTCACCGGCTAAAACGCTAGCTATTCAATTGAGGTCTTAGGTCTTAAGTCTTAAGTCTTAGGTCTTAAGTCTTAGGTCTTAGGTCTTACGAAAAAAACACCACCAACAAATTTAACTCTATTCGCCATCAATGACATTATCGTAATAACGTTCATTCTCGAATGAAAAATATCACTTATACAGAGATATACCATGATCAATAAAGAAGCGAATTTGGCTCGTGAGTTTATAGAAAAAACCGATCAGAATTTATTCTTAACCGGCAGAGCAGGAACGGGTAAAACAACTTTTCTACACCAGCTAAAAGAAAACTCGGTTAAAAGAATGATTATCACTGCACCAACAGGGGTTGCGGCCATTAATGCCGGTGGTGTTACTTTGCATTCATTTTTCCAACTGCCCTTTGCTCCTTATATTCCAGGTAGCGCTCTCCCACAAAGCTTTCGCTTTGGGCGTGAGAAAAAAAATATTATCAATTCCCTTGATTTGCTGGTTATCGATGAAATCAGTATGGTACGTGCTGATGTTATTGATGCGATTGATTCAATACTACGAAGGCTTAGAAAGAACTCAAAACCTTTTGGAGGTGTGCAGCTATTAATGATTGGCGACTTGTATCAATTGCCACCGGTGGTCAAAGATATGGAGTGGGGTTTTCTCCAGCAGCATTATCATAGTCCCTATTTTTTCAGTAGCCAGGTGCTTAAGCAAAACAGCTTGATCAGCATTGAATTACAACATATTTATCGCCAATCAGATCCTAGTTTTATCAACTTATTAAACCAAATCCGGGAAAATAATTTATCTGATGACGCTATGCAACTATTAAATGCTCGCTATCAAGCTGGTTTCCAAGTGGATGAAAATGAAAATTTTATTACTTTAACAACGCATAACCATAGTGCTGATCAGATTAATCAAAAACATCTATCACAGACTACTGGAGAAGTCCGTTATTTCCAGGCAGCTATCGAAGGTGATTTTCCAAAACCTTATCCTACTGCTGAAAATCTTGCCTTAAAGAAAGGTGCCCAAGTCATGTTCATAAGAAATGATCGCAATGAAGACAAGCAGTTTTTTAATGGAAAAATTGGCACTATTGTGAATATTTTAGAAAATAGTGTCATTGTTCATTGTGCGGAGGAGGATAGTCAAATCGAAGTTGGCACTGAGGTATGGGAAAATATCCGCTATAGCCTTGATCAAGATAGCAATGAAATTATCGAAGAGATTATCGGAAGTTTTATCCAGCTTCCTTTGCGACTTGCCTGGGCTATAACCATTCACAAAAGCCAAGGTTTAACCTTTGATAAATTAATTATTGATGGTCAAGCAGCCTTTGCCCATGGACAAATTTATGTTGCACTTAGTCGTTGTAAAACATTGCAAGGACTGGTTTTAAGCTCTCCTTTATCCTCCCACAATGTCATCACTGATCAGGCAGTGAATCTGTTTAATCAAGAGTTACGTAAACACCCTGTCGATGAACAACGACTTAATCAGACCAGTATTATCTATCAACAGCAGTTATTGTTGGACTGTTTTGATTATCAGCCACTTAGCAAATGTTTTAATCAGCAACTGTGGTTATTAAAACAACATCGTTCTTTAATTCATTTTCAAGGTTCTGAACAGCTTGATGAACTACAAAATCAGTATTACCATGAGATCTCTAACGTAGCAGCAAAATTTCAAAAACAATTACAGGAAATTTTTCAACAAACGGTGCTACCCGAAGCAGATCCGCAAGTATTAGAAAGGCTGAGTAAGGCAGGAATTTATTTTAGTGAAAAACTAAATGCTGGTCTGGCGCAATGGCTAAATCAATTCAACTTTAGTTGTGATAACAAAAAAATTACTCAGCAAGTGAATCAAGCCATTGATAATCTACAACAACTTCTCTGCGTGAAGCAGGCAGCACTAGACTGCTGTAGTAAAGGTTTTATACTAAAGCAGTATCTTAGCGACACTGCCCTTGCAAAAATTATTCAGCCTAAACCATCTACTAATAAGAATAAAATGAAAGCTATTGAGATACTGGAAAGCGACCTATCTCATCCAAAACTGGCTCTACAGCTCAAACTTTGGCGCAATGAACAAGCAAGTAAAAATAACTTACCTCATTTTCAAATCCTGCATCAGCGTGTCATTTATCAACTATCTGAATTATTACCGGGTAATATGTCAGCCTTACAGGAAGTGCCAGGCATCGGCCCTGGAAAACTACAAAAATATGGCGAACAATTGCTGAAAATTATTTTAGATTATTGTCATGAATATGAGATAAATACCAATGACAAAATTGCTTTAACATCATCCAAACCACCACTCCAAACACAGAAAAAAAACCAAATTAGCACGCACGTAATCACGCTTAATTTATTTAAAGAAGGTTTTCCTATTGAAGAAATTGCCAAACAAAGAGCTTTGGTTGTTTCAACTATCGAATCACATCTAGCTAAATGCATTCACAACGGAGATATTGAGCTTCATCAGTTAATGGAACAATCCCAAATAGATGAGATAGAAGCAGCCATTACAAAAGTTGGGCAAAAACAATTAAGCCTGATAAAAGAGTTTGTCGGTGATAAATTTTCTTATAGCCAAATCCGTTATGTGCTTGCCACACAATGAGTTTCACCAAAAATTAATAAGGTAACAAAACCACACGAGTAAACACTCAGCCTACTCTGCGGTTGTCATCATAAAGCTGTTACAGCTTTCTAACGATAACTTTCCATCTGATGAAAGTTTAAGTATTGATAAATATCTTCTGAAAAAGCATTTAAGCTCTGTGAAAACTGAAGATATTCCTCTACTGAGGGAATCTTACCTAAAATAGCCACCACTGCAGCTAATTCTGCCGAGGCGAGATAAACATTTGCACTATCCCCTAGGCGATTAGGGAAGTTTCTTGTTGAGGTTGAAACAACCGTACTATTTGCATCCACTCGAGCTTGGTTTCCCATACATAAGGAACAGCCTGGCATTTCTGTTCTAGCACCAACTCGCTCAAAGATTTTATAATAACCTTCTTCTTTTAATTGCTTTTCATCCATTTTAGTTGGAGGGGCAATCCAAAGGCGCGTTTTCAATTTCCCCTCATAGTTTTCTAATAGTTTACCTGCGGCTCTAAAGTGTCCAATATTGGTCATACATGAACCGATAAAAACTTCATCAACCGTATTACCTTGTAGTTCAGACAGTGGTTTTACATCATCGGGATCATTAGGACAAGCTAATAGGGGCTCTTTAATATCGTCCAAATTAATCGATACTACTTCAGCATATTCTGCCTCATTATCTGCTGCTAATAACTCTGGCTTATCCAGCCAAGCTTTCATTTTATCAATGCGACGCTCAATTGTTCGTTGATCGCCATAACCTTGTTTTATCATCCACTGTAGCATGGTCACATTAGAATTAAGATATTCGATAATAGGCTCTTTATTTAGGCTAACACAACAAGCTGCAGCCGAGCGTTCTGCCGAGGCATCAGATAGCTCAAAAGCTTGTTCCACTTTAAGATCTGGCAAACCCTCTATTTCTAAAACACGCCCCGAAAAAATATTTTTCTTGTTTTTTTTCTCTACCGTTAATAAGCCAGCTTGGATTGCTTGATAAGGAATAGCATTCACTAAGTCGCGTAAGGTTATACCTGCTTGTAAATTACCCGTAAACCTGACTAAAACTGACTCAGGCATATCTAGTGGCATCACACCCGTTGCAGCCGCGAATGCAACTAAGCCAGAACCCGCAGGAAAGGAAATGCCTAAGGGAAAGCGAGTATGAGAATCACCTCCCGTGCCAACTGTATCAGGCAGGATCATTCGATTTAACCAAGAATGGATCACCCCATCACCGGGTCGCAATGATACACCACCTCGAGTTTTTATAAAGTCGGGTAAAGTGTGGTGAGTGTTAACATCAATGGGTTTTGGGTATGCTGCGGTATGACAGAAAGATTGCATCACTAAATCTGCGGAAAAACCTAAGCAGGCCAAGTCTTTTAATTCATCACGCGTCATCGGCCCAGTGGTATCTTGTGAACCAACGCTTGTCATGATGGGCTCACAATAACTATGAGGTCTTATTCCAGCAACATTACAAGCTTTACCAACAATTTTTTGCGCCAAGGTGAAACCTTTATCACTACCAATTGGATCAACCGGTTTTTTAAATAAGTCGGTGCTATCAAGCCCTAATGCCTCTCTTGCTTTTTCTGTCAATGCACGTCCGATAATTAAAGCAATGCGTCCCCCTGCTCGTACCTCATCTTCAATAATGGAAGTTTTCAGCTTAAAGCTTGTTATTAAATCATCAGAGTTATGACGTTTTACTTCACCTTTATATGGGTAAACATCAATCACATCACCAATTTGCAAAACGGACACATCCATCTCAATAGGTAAGGCCCCTGCATCTTCCATGGTATTAAAAAAAATCGGCGCAATTTGGTTGCCAAAACAATACCCCCCCGCTTTTTTATTTGGAATATAGGGAATATCCTCTCCAATATGCCATAACACTGAATTTGTTGCTGACTTTCTTGATGAACCTGTTCCTACTACATCCCCCACATAAGCAAGTGGAAAACCTTTTTCTTTAAGCTGCTTTATCGTTTCTAGAGGTTTATCGGTAAAATCTGCTCTAGGCATTTTTAACATTGCATTTGCATGTAAAGGAATATCTGGACGTGACCATGCGTCTGGTGCTGGCGATAGATCATCAGTATTAGTTTCACCAGGAACTTTAAATACCGTTACCGTTATTTTATCTGCAAGCTTTTTCTTACTGGTAAACCATTCACCTTCTGCCCATGATAGTAATAATGCTTTAGCATACTCATTACCACTTTCTGCCTTTTTTTGCACATCGTAAAAAGCATCAAACATCAATAAGGTATGCGATAAAGCTTTAACTGCTAATGGCGCTAATTGAGGATTGTCTAAACAGTCAATTAATGCTTGAACATTATAACCACCCAACATCGTTGCTAATAACTCAACCGCTCTTTCAACACTAATCAATGGAGAACTCTCTTTTCCTTGAGTAATAGCGGCAAGAAACCCCGCTTTAACATAAGCGGCTTCATCTACACCGGCTGGAACTCGTTGAGTAAACAAATCTACAATTAGCTGTTCTTGCCCCGCTGGTGGCTGCTTTAATAACTCAATCAAAGATTGAGTTTGTTCCGCAGTTAGTGGTTTTGGCGGGATCCCTTCTAAAGCACGTTCAGCTACATGTTGTTGGTAAGTGTTTAACATTTTTCACCTGTAAAGTAATTTTAAAAATAAAGTCCATCATTTTTATTAATAAGCACTAGTATATACCAGTGATGCGTGTATGTGCAGATTACTACATTTAGTTAAGAAAGATAAAAGCTGTGGTCATAAACAATAGTCCATATACCAATAAATTTGCCCCAAGATCACTTGAGAATAATTTTAACGCCGTTCCAGAGGACTTTTTTAACATCGGAATCATGTAAAATCTAAAATAAATTGCATTCAACTCATCAAGAATAAGATGGATCAAGCAGCCACAAAAAGTCACTAAAGCCGCCATGGTTGCCATAGTTTGATTTGAGGTATTAAATAACAGATAAAAAAATTCAGCCCATAATAATGAAAATGGTATGCTATGCATAATCCCGCGATGAGTAGACATTTTCTTAATCAAACCACAAACTACATAATTGATAAGCAAATAAAAAAATGCAAAATAACTAATTAGAAACTCTGCTGAACCAGCATGCTCAGAATTCACCTTGCTTAATAATAAGGCAGGAATCAGTACCGATATAATACCAGAAATTAGAGCAACCGGTTTCCCCGAGTCACTATCCAGGTCTGGAATGATTGCGCTAATCAGCCCGATATTAAAAATTGCAAAGGATTGAATAATATCTAAATCAAAGGAATAATAACTTATAGCAGAAAAAACTGCACCGACAAATACACCTCCGGCAACATGGGTTTTAAAACTAGCCATAAGTTTTTAGTCACAAAGGATATAAAGAAAAAAACCGCTGCAAATGACACGGCGGTTTTTTAGGGATAGAATAAATACTTATAGCGAGCTTAAATAGTCTGCAATATTTTGATAATCTGTATCGGTCAGAACATCTGCTAGGTAACCCATACCACCCACATTCCTGGATACCGCACTTCTAGTACCATTTGGATTTCTACCATTTAATAAGTAGGTTCCATCACGCTTTGGATCATCAGCATGACAGCCGGCTCTTGCACAAGAGCTAATATAGGTTTTTTGACCCGCAACGGGTCCATTGGTGACTCCATGTAAGCCATCTTTATCAGTATCATCATCATGATAACCGTCTTTATCGGTATCATCATCGTGATAACCATCAAAGTCAAGATCATCATCATGAAAACCATCTTTATTCATATCATCATCATACCAGCCATTTTTATCGGCATCATGTACGGAAGCCGCTGAAAGTTTGACCGCAAAATTTAACATATTTAACCCGCCAATCCAGTTGCTACCATCAAGTGGATCTGAACCGGGTTGAGTGAGAACTTGATAAAAGGGGTAGTTTCCAGCCGGCAAGTTGTCGGTGGGATAAGACCACAATGGAACAACTTCTCCTGCTGTAAATGTTCTATTTGTTAATGCAGCTGTTGGCGTTGCTGTAGCAAATTCATTACTCACAAAAATCAACTGATTTTGATACATAACAGCCAAATATAAATCACCTGTCTCCTGGCTTACAAATTCAATTTGAATTGAAATAGCTTCATTGTTTGATAATACTGGATAACCTGTGGTCATTTTAATACTCCCCGTAGATGAAGGAGTAATTGCGGTTGTGGTCGATGTTGTTGTATCGGCAACAGTCACTGTATCACCACGAATAAAGCTGGCAATATCTTCTAAAGAAGCATCTGTATTGGTTAAAAACCCCATGTTTCCAATATTGCTTGAAATCGCATTTCTTGATGCTGCCGCACTGGATGCTTTAGAAATTTTATTTGCAGATGGAGGGTTACCATGACAGCCTGCACAGCTACTTAGATAATCTGCTTCCCCTCTCACTGCGGCATCACTGGGCTGAGTAGCAGCAATCACTGAAGTGATACTAAGCAATAAAACTCCAGCTAATAAGCAGCGGCTTAAGCTAATAACAATATTGTTTTTTGAACTCATTTAAACCTCTCTATAAAAAACTCTTTCATTTAATATTCTGCAAAACAGTAAAGTGAGCATAGAAAATATTCTCTATGCCCATTGACTTAATTATAGGCTACCTAAATATGCAGCAATATCTTGTAAATCTGCATCTGAATTAGTTAAAATGCTCATACCACCTATACCGTTAGTTATGGCATTTCTAGAAGCTTGCCAGTCAACACCTTTCATAACATTACCAAAAGCCGTTTTTGGTGATGCCGTGTGACACGCTGCGCAAGTTGAATCATAAGAAGTCTTTCCTCTTGCAATTGCAGCACTAGGATCTGGTGTTGGAACTGGTGTAGCTACAGGCGTAGGAGCGGGTGTGGCAACAGGGGTAATAACCTCAGCCGCCGTTATTTGGAATATGGAGCCATCAAAATGCATTTCTACCTTATAAGTATCGGTACCAACAGCTACTTGAGGTAAAGATAATGCCCCTGTAGCTGCATCAAAAACATCAGGCTCGCCTCTGGTATCAGTGGCGGCTGTTACGTCACCTAAGGTAAAAACATAATCACCTTGATTTTGCAGAGTGGCGGCATAATTAGCACCCTCAACAACAACATAAGGAATACTTAATACATTAGTGTTCAAATCATAGGTATCTACAGCATTTGCACTCAATGTCCAGCCCATAAGAGCTGCGACTACAATAGTTTTATTTAGCTTAAACTTCATTTCTACTCTCCTCATAAATATTAGTCACTACCTCATCAGAAATAGCCGCTAGATATTTCATAAAATAACAGTCCGATAAATATCAGACGTCTTACTCTAATCATATTAACAATATGTCTACCTTTAAACTTCTTCCCTATTTTATATTTAAGGAATTAAAATAAATATAAAGCTAATTTTAATGGAATAAGAAGTTTGCTTACATCAAGTATTCATCGGTGTATTTTATAACTTTTATATCTTAAGTAATACTTAATGTGGTTTCTAATTCGTGTTTTTTATGTTTTAAAATGTTTTCGAATGTTACTGCTTGAATTACAAAGTATTTTTTGATTTTTCCAGTGCCTGTTCAATTTCGGGATGTTGATTAGCAATA
>CAYMMQ010000022.1:18898-23972 GCA_964391585.1 uncultured Ectothiorhodospiraceae bacterium | reverse complement strand
TCGATATTGTTAACCTGACATAAGGGGTTAATGCTCAAAATTCGCTCTTTCATCACATCAACTTTTGATAGATCCAGCGTTGTTGTTGTACTATGAATCTGGCGGTTAATATTTGAAGCAACTATATCATCATAATCAATCAGGCTTATTTGTCCAAAACCGCTGCGAGCTAATGCCTCTGCAGCCCAGCTACCAACACCTCCAACACCAATCACTAGCACATGCGTTTGTTTAATAATTGTCGTAACTTGTTGGCCATAAAGTCTTGATATACCAGAGAATCGTTGTTCAAACACATCCATACTTACTACTTCGCTTCAGTTTCTACTTTTTCAACTTTTAAACTTAGCCCATCAGCCGCAATGACCTTAACCTTACTATTGAGTTCGCTATCTTCACCCATTACTTGCCAGCTAGAATCATCAACGTTGATTTTGCCTATACCATTAACAATCTCCTGAGTCAAAACAAAGGTTCTGCCGACATATTGTTGCCCTCGTTGGTTCAAAGAGACATTATCTTCTCTTTCAGGAGGTGGGAATAACTTAGCAACAGTTCTCCAAATGAGCACACTGATCATAATACTGACACAGGCACAAGCCAGTTGATATTGCCAAATCATCTCTGGTTGAAAGTAAACTATCCCAGAAACAGCAACACAGGCAGCACTTAACCAGAGAAAAAATGCGGTCCCAGTCATTAACTCAGCGACCAACAACACAAATGCAATAATTAACCAATGCCAAAACGTAATGATTAAACTTTCCATATCAATATGACTCGAAATTAAAGGTTGTATTATTTTTGTTGTTTTTGAAAACTCTCTTTCGCTATCTCTGCTATACCAGCTAAAGAGCCAATCACACTACTTGCCTCTAATGGCATTAAAATCACTTTACTATTTTCTGCCGAAGCAATTTCTTTGACCGCATCAACATACTTAGTGGCAACAAAGTAGTTAACAGCCTGAATATCGCCCTTGGCGATGGATTGCGAAACCATTAAAGTCGCTTTAGCTTCAGCTTCTGCTAAACGCTCTCTGGCTTCTGCTTCTCTAAATGCCGCATCACGCTCGCCTTCAGCTTGCAAAATAACAGCCTCTTTTTGCCCTTCGGCTTTTAAAATATCTGCCTGCCTCAAACCCTCAGCTTCTAAAATAGAAGCTCTTTTTTCCCGTTCGGCTTTCATTTGTCGACCCATCGACTCAACTAAATCTCTTGGTGGTGAAATGTCTTTAATCTCAATACGGTTTACTTTAACTCCCCAAGGTCTTGTAGCTTCTTCAACTACACTTAATAATAAAGAGTTAATATTATCCCGTTTAGAAAGCAACTCATCCAAGTCCATTGAGCCCATTACTGTACGAATATTAGTCATGGTTAGGTTTAAAATTGCATGAGTCAGATTATTTACTTCATAAGACGCTTTAGCCGCATCCATCACTTGAAAAAAGACCACGCCATCAACTCTTACCATAGCATTATCTTTAGTGATAACTTCCTGTGATGGAACATCCATCACTTGTTCCATCATATTAATTTTATGTCCAACCGCATACAAAAATGGCACAATAACACCCAAACCAGGTGGCAAGGTACTGGTGTAACGCCCAAATCGTTCTATCGTATAATTCATTCCTTGTGGCACAATTTTAAATGCCTTAGCAGCAAAAATAATCACCAATACAATTGCAACAATAAAAAACGCACTAAATTCAGCCATTTCCGTTCTCCCTTTTTTTCATTCTCAGCGTTATATCCATGATACTTGGAATCTTAAGATAAGAACTTTATAAATAAAATTCTAAACGAAACCTACATTTCTCTCTATTGAGCCTACTTTTGCTCAATAATTATGGGTATAAATAGTTAAAGCTGTAAATATGTTAAATTTCGATACAATAAAGACTATACTATACTCTCTTTGATCAAACAATTTTTTCACTCACGCCATTAATAATAATGTTTCATATTGCACTTTTTGAACCACAGATTGCCCCCAATACCGGCAATATTATCCGTTTATGTGCTAATAACGGATGTCACTTACACCTTATTGAACCTTTGGGTTTTGACTTTGAGGAAAAAAAATTACGGCGAGCGGGCTTAGATTACCATGATTTGGCTAAGGTAACTTTTTATAGTAACTTTATAGATTTTAAAAACAAACTATCTGCCCATCGTATTATTGCCTGCACCACTAAAAGCTCTCAATCACACTCTCAGTTCAATTATCAAGCGGAAGATGTTTTATTGTTTGGCTCAGAAACTCACGGCTTAGCAAAAGATGTATTAGCAGACATTAATGAAAATTTTACAGTTCGTATCCCCATGTTAGAAAACAACCGTAGTATGAATTTATCCAATGCCGTGGCGATTATTAGTTATGAGGCTTGGAGGCAACATCAATTTAGTGGTGGTTTTTAAACTATCATCCTTGCAAGCGTTGAAAATCGTTATCGCTATAAGCGCTTAAACTGACGTAAATAGCTCTTAACTTGCTCTGTCGCACAAACAGCTTCACCACCTTTAGAAGGAAAGCAGCGAATATTTAAGGCAATATTTTCATTTTTAGCTCGAAGAGATGGCGAGACTTTAGAAACGATCATTGCAATATCATCCATCTTGACAGGTGATATCGTGGTATAAACAATATCAGTATCATAAGCAATATCCAATGAGGTATTCGCATCAACAAATGATTTTGCTTTTGCCCATAAGCGTTCACAGGAAACACCTTTATTACAGCTTAAGCTAACAATTAATAGCTCGTCCGCTTTTTCTTCGTCCTTTAGGATGGTCGCTAAACCATTCATCTTTGCAATAGTAAAACGGTCAATATCATGACTAAACTTTTGCCTAATATCCGCTTTATCTTGTTTTAATTTTTCAATTTTTTGTTTTGTTTTGTCAATTTTATTGCGTACCTGTTGTAAATCTTGCTGGATAGATTCTGGAATAGCTTTGCCTGTACGTTCTATATCCGCTGCTTGTTTGCTATAGTATAAAAAACGTTCGTTATGTCCTCGGATAGTACCATGCTCAAGAGTTATTTGTGAATCTAAGGTAGTGATTTTCCAGTTCAAAGACAAAAGTAAGTCATCAACATTCAAGTAGGTTTTTAATAAAACGTCGTCATAGGCTTGTTGTTTTTTAATTTCAGCTTGCTCAATCGCTTGTTGTTTCCTTGCTTTTTCTTCGGCAAGAACTTGCTCCTCTGTTTTAGATGCTTCTTTAACATTACTCAATGTGCCACTTTTGGCACTATGAAACTCAATACGTTGTTTGACATATTTGGGGGGAATACTATTCCCGCATTCTCTTATCCCTTCATCATTAGTCCAACACTTAAACGTTACTGCTGAAACATTACTGAAACAACAAAAAACAAATGAAATAAAAATTAAAATGCGCATAGTTGTTGTTATCCTAGTAGATTAAGATGGTATTAACCCTAAATATTCTGTGTAACAATTCCGTTAACACTAAAATCAAAATAAGTATTATGATATTTATAAAAAAAGTCAATCATTAAAACCAAATTACATTTAACAATCTAGTTCTTGCAGTTAGTGCTCATAATTGAAGCTACGCTCTAATAGACTTTTAACTGCTTCAACCGCTGACTTGTGTTGATATAGCACTAAATAAACCTGTTCAACAATAGGCATTTTGACTTGAAGTTTTTTTGCCAAACAAAAAATTTCTTCAGTCGCTTGAACACCTTCAGTCACTTGTTTGATTTCTTGCTGAGCATGTTTCATTGACATTCCCGCACCTATGGCTAAACCTAAGCGACGATTTCTTGACTGATCATCGGTACAGGTTAACAATAAGTCTCCCATTCCAGCCAATCCCATTAAAGTCTCTTGTTTTGCTCCACATTGCACGGCAAGCCGTGTCATTTCTGCAATTCCCCGTGTGATTAAAGCTGCTCGTGTATTAGCACCATAACCTAAACCATCGGCAATTCCAGCCGCTATAGCAAGCACATTTTTCACAGCTCCACCAATTTCTAATCCAATGATATCATCACTTAAATAAGGGCGAAATGAAGTGTTATGTAATAAGTGAGCAAGTTTTTTAGCAAAACTTTGTTGTTCAGAAGCAATGGTAACCGCAGTAGGCAAACCTTTTGCCACTTCATTAGCAAAGGTAGGTCCAGAAATCACAGCCATATCAACCTCATTCCCCAGCTCTTCTTGCACAATTTCATGAATAAACTTTTGTGTACCCGTTTCTAAACCTTTTGTTGCCCAACATAGTTGTTTGACATCAGACTTGATCAATTTAATCTGCTTGATGGTTTCTCTAAAAGCATGACTGGGAACAGTAATTAATAAAATATCACTCTTTACGACAACTTTACGAAGATTATTTTCAGGGTGTAAGAGTTCGGGAAAAACACGGCCAACAAGAAAGTCTTCATTCATTCTAGTAGCTTGCATATTAGCAATTTTTTCTTTATTTCGCCCCCATAAATAACAATAGTGTTGATTTTTACTGAGCAAAATTGCTAGCGCAGTACCCCAAGAGCCTGCACCAATAACAGCAATAGATGAAGATTGATTCATCAGAAATTAATGAAGTTCTGTTTTACCAGGATTTTCTTGCGCACTTGCTGCTTCACTTTGAGCTTTCAAGTGCTGTGCATACATAGCATCAAAGTTTACCGGCTGAAGAATCAGTTGAGGAAAACCACCTTTTGTTACTAGTTCAGAGATATTTTCTCTGGCATAAGGAAACAAGATATTGGGGCAATAACTTCCCAACATACCATCAAGAGTAGGTTTATCAAAGCCGCTCACATTGAAAATCCCTGCTTGATATACTTCTGCTAAAAATGCCGTATTTTCTTCTAAAGTAGCTGTAACTGTGATGCGTAACACCACTTCATAAATACCCGCATCATCCAATACACTAACGGCAGTATTTAAATCAACCTTTATCTCGGGTTGATTATTATTGGTGAAAATTTTTGGAGAGTTAGGTGCTTCAAAAGAAACATCTTTGCTATATATTTTTTGAATAATAATTTGTTGTGCTACTGGGTTTTGCTCCGCCTGTGGGTTTTG
>CAYMMQ010000022.1:0-18798 GCA_964391585.1 uncultured Ectothiorhodospiraceae bacterium | reverse complement strand
GTTGACAAACTTTGTGCATCCATCGCGCCTGCTTGTCGAGAAAATTCTTTACCATTTTTAAAAAGAATTATTGTTGGGATACTTTTAATCATAAATTGTTGTGACAATGCTTGCTGCTGCTCAGTATTCACTTTAAAGAAAAATCCCTGATGCAGATACTGCTGGGCAACTTGTTTAAAAACTGGGGCCATCATTTTACATGGCCCACACCAACTTGCCCAAAAATCAACCACAACGGGCAAGCTATTTTTTATCATAAAGCGCTCAAAATTTACTTGTTGTAAATCGTAAACCAAACCATGAAATAAAGGCTGTTTACATTTCCCACATTTTGCGCCATTGGCTATTTTTACTGATTCAACTTTATTCAGTCCTGAGCAAAAGCCACAAACGACTACTTCAGATGAGCTACTTGTAGACATTTAATCTGCCACAAATAATAATGCATCCAATTTTTGCTGTGTTTCTAATGCATATAAATCATCACAACCACCAATATGTTGCTCATTAATAAAAATTTGTGGCACTGAAGTTAAACCTGAACACTTTTCAATCATTTCAGCACGTCTACCTTCTTCAGTTTCTACATTAACCTCTGTAAACTCCACTTCCTTTCGTTTTAACAAGCTTTTTGCTCTCACACAATAAGGGCAATGGGTTGATGTATAAACAATCACTTCACTCTGTTTTTTTGACACGTTTTACTCCATAAATTGCTTTAAAAAATATTGATTTTATCCAATATGGTAATTACTTCGCCACAATTCAATTCTTTTTATTTTTTAATTAATGGAAGGTTTTCGTTTTGCCAAGCTAAAATACCGCCACGCAAAGTGTAAACACTAGCAAAACCGGCTTTTCGTAATATACCTAAAATTCTTGCCGAGCGATGTCCTGAACGACAACCGATCACCACTTCTTTTTCTTTATATTTTTCTAATTCTTTGATTCTTTTTTTTACGTCACCCATAGGGATATGAACAGATTTATCTATATAACCTTCTGATAGTTCGTTGTTTTCTCTAACATCCACTATCACACCATTTCCTTTATTCATCATTCTAACCACCTGCTGTGGCGATAACTCCCATTTTCCTCGACTAAAGGTGGTAATAATCATATATAACAAGGTGGACCATAACAGAATCAACAACCAATTATTTAAATAAAACTCGCCTATATTTTCCATAACATTACTCTAAATTTAAAATAGGCTGATTATACCTTATATCTTTCGCTAGAGTGAAATTTGATGATTAAATCACTAAATTAAAAGTTGCTTGTTTATAAATATGCCAAAATCAATTATCATAAGTAAAATAAAATATCGATAGTCAAATAATCAGCTATGCTCTATTAGGTGCATTAGTTAAATGTCACCTTAGTTTTAAAGTTGATAAAAATAAAACTCTTTTAATAAATTAATACAACCACTATGAATCAAACAACAAAACCGGTAACACTTATCATCCTAGATGGCTGGGGACATTCTGAAAATCAAGAAAGTAATGCGATTGCCCTTGCCAAAAAGCCTAACTGGGATTACTTAACGGCAAATTATCCTAACACTTTAATTAGTGGTTCTGGAGCCGATGTGGGTTTACCTAGTGATCAAATGGGCAACTCCGAAGTAGGACATTTAAACATAGGCGCTGGCAGAGTTGTTTATCAGGAGTTTACCCGGGTTAGCCATGCGATTGAAACGGGTTCTTTTTTTGCCAATGATACCTTAAATGAAGCCATCAATTTAGCTAAAGCAAATAATAAAGCCGTTCATGTGTTAGGACTCTTATCTCCTGGAGGCGTTCATAGTCATGAAGATCATATTCAAGCGATGATGCAATTGGCGATTGATAAAGGCGTTAAAGATTTATATTTGCACGCTTTTTTAGATGGTAGAGATACGGCGCCACAAAGTGCACTGCAATCAATTGAAAAAATGCAAACTTTCCTAAATGAAAAAGAATGTGGTCAATTTGCTTCGATCATCGGTCGATATTATGCAATGGATCGAGATCATCGCTGGGATAGAATAAAAGCAACTTACGACTTAATTACCGACGGAAAATCTCTACATAACTCAACGTCAGCCATAGAAGCAATTCAAGAAGCTTATAATCGTGGTGAAACAGATGAATTTGTACAAGCAACATCCATTTCTGCCAATGGGGAAAAAGTAACCATTGCAGATGGTGATGTAGTCATTTTCATGAACTACCGTTCCGATAGAGCAAGGCAAATTACTCGATCATTTATTGAGACTGATTTTAGCGATTTTACTAAAGATCGTGAAATTGCATTCGTTAACTTTGTCTGCCTAACTGAATATTCTGCAAACTTTGATGTTCCTGTTGCTTTTCCTCCAAAACGTTTAGAAAACGTATTTGGGGAATATATTTCTAAACTAGGGCTTTCTCAGCTACGCATCGCAGAAACAGAAAAATATGCCCATGTAACGTTTTTCCTTAATGGTGGCGCTGAAGAACCCTTTCAGTTTGAAGACAGAATATTAATTCCATCTCCGAATGTGGCCACTTATGATTTACAACCAGAAATGAATGCTGCAAAAGTAACTGATAAGCTAGTTGAAGCAATAAAAACAGGTTCTTATCATAGTATTATATGTAACTTTGCTAATCCAGACATGGTTGGCCATACTGGCAAACTTGAAGCCGCTATCAAAGCCATTGAAACGATTGATGAATGCTTAGGGGAAATTATTGAGGCGATTAAATGTGTCGGCGGTGAGTTATTAATTACTGCTGATCATGGTAATGCTGAGCAAATGATCAATAATGAAACCGGCCAACCCCATACCGCACATACCAATAACCCTGTTCCTTTTATTTACATGGGAAAAGAAGCGAAAATTGCCCCAAGAGGTGCTTTATCCGATATTATTCCGACCATGCTAACCCTTATGGAACTTGAAATACCCAAAGAAATGGACGGACGCTCTTTATTACAATTCCCTAAGCAGATATCCACTGAGAATGGATGAAAACTTTTTTCCAGCTAAGCTGTTTTGTATGTTTATTAAGCTATTCTTTTGCCTGCACTGCTGAGCAAAATTTAGATGCTAAGTCTGCACATGTAAAACTTAATAAACTGCAACAAAAAATCAAACAGTTACAGAACTCTCTTGAAGGAATCAATAGTTCTAAAGACAATGTTGAACAGCAACTCAAGCAAACCTTATTGAATATCAATGAACTACATCAAGATCTTTTTCACATTAATAACAATATCCAAATATTAAAAAAAGAGTTTCAGCAATTATCTGATGATTACCACGCTAAAAAAGACACTCTTAATCAGCACCAAAGAATTCTAGCAAAACAATTGATTTCTAGTTTTCACACCGGTAAACAAGAATTTGTCAAACTAATATTAAACCAACAAGAACCAGCTGTATTTAATCGCATCATGCGTTATTATCAGTACTTTAACCAAGCAAGAGTTAATCAAATTGAGCAGGTAAAGCAACTATTGTTAGACGTTGAGCAACAACGTCAAGATGTTTTAAATAAACAACGACAAATTAACCAGCAAAAAAAATTATATGAACAACAGCAAGCTCAATTAGAACAGCAGAAAAAGCAACAAAATAAATTAATTGCTACCCTTTCTACTCGTCAGAAAAATGCAACGGCAGAGCTTGAGCGGTTATTGGCCGACGAAAAACAATTAAAATTATTATTGGATAAAATTCAACTCGCCATCAAAGAGATGAATGAAGTCAAACCCAAAAAACCTTTTGCTTCATTAAAAGGGAAATTGTTCTGGCCAACTTATGGTAATCTGCGCAAGCTGTTTGGACACTGGCGCAGCATGAATCGAGTCAAATGGCGTGGCAATATTATTACCAATAGCGAAGGTTCCCCTGTTTATAGTATTTCACATGGGCGTGTGGTATATGCCGACTGGTTAAGAGGTTATGGTTTATTAATCATTATCGATCATGGTGACGGTTATATGAGCCTGTATGGTCATAATGAAAGCTTGTTAAAATCGGTGGGAGATAATGTAACTCCTGGTGAAACTGTTGCCACAAGCGGTCGGAGTGGTGGTCGTTCGGAAGCAGGCAGTTATTTTGAAATTCGCAAAAATAGCCGCCCGATCAATCCTGCTAGATGGTGTGTCAAAATGCCTTCAGCTCCCCGAGGTTAAAGTTAAATTAATGTGATCTAATGCGGGGGGGGCGAGTAGACATTTATGTTTTCTCCTTTTAAATTATTAAAATAAAAATGTGAGAAAACATAATGCCCTTACAGAACCGTACTTGAAGACTTCCCTCATTCGGCTCTTCAATTTAACTCACAAACTTATGTGATAGCTCAAATATACTAGACTTGTTTCTATCAAGGTTAAATAATAGCGATATTAGAGAGGTACTTTGAAAAGCAGGTTTTTTAAGAACATCATCAATCACAAATTCTTGTGATTGATGATGTCGCTAGTTTTTAAAATGAGTAAAATTTAACCTGAGTCAAGATTATTACCTGATCAATTGATCATTATAGATTGTTTGATATCTTGGTTTCTACGCACCCAGGGTTTTGTAAACTTTAATGAATCGGGCAGTTCATGAAAAGCCTTTTGAGCCAACTTTTTATTATTAAAACTTCCGTAGATTAAAACGAACCAAGGCTTCTGATTGCGTTGTGATTCTAACCAATAAAGATTCTTTATGTCCTTATGTTCTGAACGAATTTTGTTAAAGCTATTCTTATTTGATAAGCCTATTAGTTGAATACTATAATCCTCACCCTTTAGTTGAGTCATTTCATTCTGAATATTTTGAGTGGGTGTTATAAGGCGTTTTACCGGTTGAGATTGCTTTAATTGCTTAGATTTTAAAACGTTGATTATTGTTTGCTCAACAATTTTATTTTCAACATGCTTATTTTCAACAAGTTGATTTTCAAGGTCACTTTCCATATTGGCCAAACCCAGAGATACTTCATTTTTTTCATTACCCATTTCATAATGCAGGCTTTCAATGGCTTTTAGGTAATTAGCCAAAGCACCCAAAGCATCTTTTTTAGAGGTCGATAATAAGTCCTGAGCATCTAATAAGTCACTAGCTGTACTCATTTGCTCCTGATATCTTAAAGTATTGACCCGATAATTTTCTTCGGCACTTTGTAGTGCCTTATTTAAAACATTTAATTGTTTCTTGGCTTCAGATACGGCTAAAAGAGCATTATTAATGGCCAGACTTAATTGCTGTTTTTTTACAAATAATTGATGTTCTGCCTGAGTATAATTACTCTGGGCGATGGCGATAGAATTATTTAGCCTACCGCCATCCCATAGTTGGTAGGAAATGTCCATTCCCAGTGACATACTTTGCGCATAATTATGTGTTTGTAACAATTCTTTATTGGCATTGACGCCAAAACTAAGATCTAATCGTGGTTCCTTTTCTGCTTGACTACTGGCCACTTTTAATTTCGCAATTTCATATTCTAACTTTGAAACCATGAAGTCAGGATGTCGAACTTTGATCAGTTGATTCAAGCTTCCCGTTGGCATGGTAAAATCATACCACTGTATACGGCTTTGTATATTAAGCTCACCATCAATCGCTCTGCCTAGCAATTGATTTAATAGTGATTTATGTAATAAAATCTGATTAAACGAGCTAATTAACTGTTTTTCTCCCTGAGCTATTCTCACTTCGGCCTGGAGTACATCATTACGCCAAACCTGGGCTTCCTGATAAAATACTTTAGTTATTCTTGCGTGTTCTTTTAACCGCTTTAGTGTTTCTTTATCTTCTTGCCATTGTAAATTTGCATGAACTACATCGATATAGGCATTTTTAATATCCTTAAGCAATTTTTGTTTTTTTCGCTCAAGCTGGTTCAATGATATTTGATATTGATAATCGGCAATTTCTCGATCAATACTTAATTTACCACCATAATAAACGGGTAACGATATAGAAAGGCCGATACCAGGCTTTAAGCTGTCATCAGAAGAGTTTGAACGATTTGCATCTAATTGTGCATTGGCAGAAATACTAGGGTGTTTATTAAGCATTGAGTTGTGTTGAGCGTATTCGCTGGATAACAGTTTTTCACGGCTTATTAATAAATCAGGATTATGTTCTAGTGCATATTCAATGGCTTGTTGTATAGTTAGTGGCTGTTGCCATAACTCATTATTAGCAAATAAATGAGAGGGAATGTTTGCTAATAATAGAATTAGCAAAGCCCAAACAACATAATGTGCTTTTCCATGATTCACGTTTACCAATACCCCTATCTAGTTTAAAACTACGGTTCAACAAAACTTGTTTCCAGTGTTCTGATAACAGGGTATAGAAAATAAGTAATTAAACGACGTTTACTAATCTTAATATCACCATTAGCCTGTAAGCCCGGAATTAAATGAAACCCAGGTGGCAGGTTTATTAATCGGTTTTTTACAATTGTCGCTCTGGCCCTAAAATATATTCCTTGATCACCATTAATAGATGTATCGACCGTATCTTCAGAAATATAAGAAATTTTTGCCGATAAATCACCATGTTTTAAATAAGGTAAGGCGGTTAACTTAACAGATACTTCATGTCCAACCACCACATTGGAAATACTTTGTGGTTCAATGTCCATTTCTACCATTAAGGGAGCATCCGTTGGAACTAACGTTGCGACGACATCACCCGCAGAAACGATTGAGCTAACATAAAGCTTATCCATATTTAAAATGGTGCCACTTGTGGGTGCTAAAATTTCAACATTTTTTCGCTTATGCTGAATTTTAATAAGATCTTCGTATAAACTATCATGCTTTTGCAGGGTCACGGATAATTCTTCATTGAGTTGTTTAAGACGCCCATTTGAATAATTGCTTAATTCATAATTGGATGATGACAGGTTTTGTTTGGCAATTTTTTCTTCAATACGGGCATTGCCGACTTCTGTTTCTGCTTTTTTAACGGCAAAGGCAGATTCCTGAAGAACGTTAGGGTGAACAATATTTTCTTTGACTAGCCGCTGTTGCTTTTGATATTCCAATTCAGCCTGTTCAAGATTTAAAGAGGCTATTGATAATTTACCTTTTGCTGCTTCTAGTCCTGACCTAGCCTTTCTTATCGATATTTGCAAGGATTCTCTTTTGGATTGGTATTCATTAAAACGACTAATAAAAATATCTTGATGGACTTGATTATTTATATCTTTGGCACTATCAATACCCTCACCCTGTATTTCAAAATTAAGGCGCTTGATCTGTTCAGTCAGTAAATCAAATTCATTCTGCATTTTTGCCAGGTCAGCATTATTTAAGGTGGGATCCAAGACAGCAATAACCTTACCTTTTTGTATGTATTGACCTAAACTGATATTAACTTCCCTGACGACAGAGGCATCTCCTGATTGCACGTCAATGGTTGGTACAGTTGTGGTTAATTTAGACGGTGCAGATAAGGTAACATCGATAATGGAGAAACTAGCCCATAGTATAAAACTGGCAAAGAAACCAAAAATAGTGATAAATGTCCACCTGATAACAGGGGGAACTCTTTTTTTCATAATGGCATCAGCCGGATTTTGAAATTCATCGATAATGTAGCGATTATCTTCACTCTTATACGCTAAAATTTCCATCTTTTGAAAATGTTTAATATTTTCATCATCTTTATTTTCTTGAGCTTGAGAGATTGATTCACCATCTTTGGCCACATTAAAGATATCTACTTCCAGTGATTTATTGGTCGTTCTAACATAGTTAACCAGAAGACGCTTCATGGCATCAATAGCAACATTAGGAGAACTGGAAAAATAATTCATTAAGGCCGTTTTATTGACTTCCCGCACAATCGTATCTTCTTTGGCCACTGCCGAAGTATTTCTGGGGCCTTCATCAATAATACACATTTCACCGAATAAGCCTCCAGGATTGATATCTATTATGTGCTCATAAGCATTGCCGGTTAATTTATCAATACTGACTTTTCCTGAAACGACTACAAAACCATAGTCAGGTTTATCACCTTCTCTAAATATATATTCTCCCGGTGCAAAACGGCGCTCAGGTAGTCGTCTATCCCATTTCTCTCGCCTATCTCCTTTTCTTCTATCTCTGTCTTCCGGTCGTTGTCTTTTTCCAGCTTGCTTTCTTAAACCAAGTTGTTTTCGTTCACGAGAAGTGTGAGGTGTTTTAATTGAATTATTGTCAGCCATATTATTCACGCTTGAGAAACACCTTGAGTTGTCATCATTCTTAAAATACGTTCTTTATCCCATAGCGTGGTGTAAAAACCGTTAGCAGCTAATAGTTCTTCATGCTGGCCTTGTTCTATCAAATTACCCTCTTCATTTAGCACCAGTATTTTGTCACATCTGATTATTTGAGATAAATTATGAGTCACTATAATTAATGTTCGTCCTCTATTAATTTCAGTCATATTATTTAAAAGTTGAATTTCATCATCAATACTCAAGCCCACTAAAACTTCATCCAGTAGTAGGACTCTGGGATTACGGATTAAACCTCTCGCTAAAGCAATGCGCTGTAACATACTGGTTGGTAAATTACTACCATTAATATCAATTTTTGTTTCTGAGCCATCGGCTAATTTTGCCATATCAGTTTCTAAGCACGTCATCCTAATAGACCAGCTGAATCGCTCATTTGAAGCAGTTGGCATCGGATGTAAAATATTCTGGCGGATAGTTTCATTAAAATAACTATTGTTCTGGCTAACCATGGTGACATTGTTTCGCAAATGCTCCATATCAAAGGTTCTTAAATTCAGTTGATCAATATTAATTGAACCCTGATCAGGTTTAAGTAGCCCCTGTATCAGGCGCAATAAGGTTGTTTTGCCCGCTCCAGATGGACCTACAATCGCCACACTTTGCCGAGGCAGAATAGAAAAACTCATGTCGTTGATGACTTTTTTATTACCATCATAGGAAAAACTAACATTCTGAAACTCTATAGCGCCTGCTATATTAGGCGTACAACCCTGTGTTTTAGTTTCACCTTTTCGATTAATCAGCTCTGCAAGGGAAGAAACGGCCATGGTAAACTTTTCAATATCTGTCGACATTGACACTAGTTGCACTAAGGGGCTAGTAATCTTTCCAGCTAGCATATTGACACCTATTAAGACACCAGGACTTAAATCGCCATTAAAAACCATAAGTACACCGATAAAAATGACCACGACAGTCATCATTTGCTGTAACGTTGAGCTAATTTGTTGGGAACGGGCTGCGACTTTAGCTTGTTCCATATTAGCAATTGTATGATGAGTAGAATATTCTTCCCAATTTCTTTTTAGGGTATGTTCAAGGGCTAAGGTTTTAACAGTTTCTATACCTTTAACAGCATTATCCAGGGTGTTTTGTTTGTCATTATCATATTCGTTGATCTGGCGTAACATATCTTTTTGCTTTTTAGATGACCAGATATTATTTAAAGCAATGCATAATGAAAAAAATAAAACCACAACAAACAAGGTGGGGCTGAATATAATCAGAATAGGGACGTATATTAGTAAAGCGGTTGAATCTAGTATCGTACCAAAAACTTTTGTGACGATAAAATGACGTATGGTTCCAACCTGTTGAGCTGTTTTGATAAGATTGGAGGCTAAATTTGAGTGAAAATAACTGAGTGGTTGATCAAGTATATTATTAAAGGTTCTAATATTTAGTTTAACTTCTAATTTACTGACAAAAAACAGTGATAAATATTGTTTTAAATAACCTAAAATACCCGAGAAAAAATGTCCAATTAATACGCCAATGGCGATAACATATAGTGTTGAGTAAGCTTCAAAATTAACCACCTTATCGAGTACTATCATAATATAAATAATAGGTAATACGGTAAAAAAATGGATTAATAAGGCAATAACAACCGTTTGAATCAATAAGGCTTTTTGTCTAAAAAATTCAGACATCATCCATCTCAGAGAAAAAGGTTGTTTCTCATCGGATAAATCATAATTACTACTCAGAAGAATTAATTCTCCACTCCAGCCGGATATAAATCTTTCTTTATCGACTTGTTCAAGCTGAGCATTGGGTAGCGCAGGGTTCAAAATGGAAAGAGTTTCAGCTTCTGGATTCTCTGGGTCAACTTGATAACTACTGACAATAATAAAATGGCCATTTTTAAGTTTGGCAATAACAGGAAAGGCATTACCTAAATTTGTTAAATCTTTCCATTTGGCCTTTATCTTTTTTGCTTTTAAATTATTTTTACGTGCAATCTTAACAATGTCACTGGTTTCCAGTTCATTATGTTCGTCAATGGCATTTTCCTGGAGCAACCGTTTCATGCTCAATTCAACACCATGTTGACCAGCGGTAAGAATAAGACTTTTAATAGCAGAGTTCATTTAATAATATATTTTAAGAAATAGGAATATGACGATAGTATTGTTATCGACAGATAGAAAATTATCTGAACTAGTTTGTGTATTAACCTCAATAAATCAATCGATATAACGGATTTATTAATAAATCGGTGCTACTAGTTTTCTTGATTAGCTGGTTTTCTGGTAATATTGATGCGTGACTGTAATTATCTAGCTTAGCTAAGGCTATCGCCCTTTAGATTTAATTGCGAAGCCTCAGCCATGATTTGTGGTCGATATTAATTACTGCTTTTGCTACACCAGTATTTGATGTTGTTTTGGAATGGCCCTGGCTGGGCCTTCCTTATCATCACGCCGTTTTCCTTATTCATCACACTAGCTAGAGTGTTCTGCAGTGGTTCTGTTTTTATCATTTTTTCCACCACGAACCTCTAAATTAAATTATCTTGTGGATTGTGATGATTTTCATCGTCCAGACTACCCGGTTCGTTGTGCATGGGTTCATCAACAAATTCATTGTCACTAAGGGTAAGGGGGGAGGGTGCAGTATTATCAGTGAGAATTTGTGACATGTTATCCATCTCAAGCCCACTACTGTCTTCATTACTTTTAGTTTGTGGTTCTTGCGGATGTTCATTAGTCGCGCTTAACCCTAAATCTATACCTGATGAAAGACTGCCATCTCCCCAACTATCGCCCATTTCACCATCAGCTATTTTATCATCAACCCCGCCATTAGAATCATAAGGATTCTCAATCCCCAATGCTGCCATATCAACTGGAATTTCATCCAGTGATATCGAGTTCCAGTTACTATCATAAGCACTCACATTGCCTTCACTATCTTGTTCCCACCAGGAATACTCATCAGTTGAACCAGACATACTGCCATCAGAGTTAATACTGAGGGAATTCCAGTTATCAAGGCTATAATTATAACCACTATCACCGCTACTGGAATCCTCCCAATAGCTATTGCCATCGGCATCCCAGCTATTGTAATAGCCCCCGCTATCACTATAACCACTACCATCTTCATAAGTCATACTTTCATAGCCATCACTTTCGTATTTATAGCTGCCATCGGTGAAATAAGTTTCTGTTGAGCCCCAGGGGCTTTCAATGCTATGTGAGCCATCCTCAAACCAGGTTTCAGTCGAGCCATCATCTTGTGGGTAAACACCAGCTGCTGGCGTTGTTAATTCAATAGAATTACCATCAGCATCTGCAGAGCCGGTCAGCTGTCCCATCATGTCATAATACTCTGTCGTCCCATCAGCAAAAGTTGTACTACTGGTGCCATCAGCATTATAGGTCCCGGAAGTACCATCAGAACTAGTCCAGGAGTTACTCAAGTCGGTATTCCACGTTGAGGTATTGCCCTGACCATCACTCGAATAACCAGAACCATCTTCATTGGAGATGTTTTCAGAACCATCTGCGCCTTTAAAACTATACGGTGTCCAATTCTCACCCATGGTTTCTACCGAACCATCACCATAAGTGGTTGTGGTTGAGCCATCATCATTCATTACCGATTCCGCACTATTCCACCACTCGCTGGAATACATTTCCATCGCTCCGCTTAACTCAGATTCATCATTCACAGCGTCCATAGTTTGCGTACTGTCTTGTTCAGCTTCTGTTAAACTATCAATCTTATTAGCTAGGCCAGCACTCATTTCCTCAGGAGCATATTTAACCATAGATTCAAGCAGGTCATTAGGAGCATTATCCATCACCAACTGTTGCATTTCTTGTTTTTCCGCCATACCTGGGATCTCATAATTATCAACTTGAGTAATCAAATTTTTACCCTCGGTATCAACATTGACGGTAATTTTTCCATCAACAACTGTGGTAGTGGTTTCGATAACTTGAATATCACCATTTTCATCAAGATAAGCGTTTGAATCATAACCTTTACTATCTTTAGCGCCAAAGACTTCGCCTTCGGTTGTTATCCCATAACTCGAACCATCAGCAAGAGAATACGAGACTAAATCATACATTGGCGAGTAACTGCTAAGATCCCCTTCAGTATTTATAAGATCTATTTTACCTTTGCTATCATATTGAATGGAAGAACCATCTTCATGGGTTATATTAAAGAATGGTCCTGGTGAAATATTGTTGTTATATTCAATACTTTTATTATCATCTGTCAATATGGTAAAGCTTCCTGCAAATTCACTTGGTTCAGTATAGTAATGTCCTTTATCAATATAATTACCGTTACTATCAAGTTCATAATTTTGATGATGGCCTTTGTCTGTGTAGACATATTCAGAACCATCTGTATAGACAGTTGATGTATAAATAGTGCCACCTACATCAGAAATAGTCGTAACAGAGCCATCATCATTAGTTGTTACAATATTCTCCACTAAACTATCAATTTGTGCATCAGCAAAGACATCTTCTTTTCCACTAGCTTGCTCATCTGCTGTCGCAATAGAACGTTCCTGTAAGTCAGTGTCTACGGAATGTTTAATCTCATCATTATCATAAAAATTCATATTTAATAAAGAATCAGGTGCAATGACATTTTCTTCCCAAGCAAACGAAGGCTCATCTACCATAGTCATTGATGGTGGCTCTGCTAAATCTATAGGTTTTTCTAGTGCATCAATATGTAAGCCTGACAGCGTATCTAAAGAGCCATCCTCATTTAATGTATAATCGCTATATTCGTTAAACGTAGAATAACCATCTTCGGTAAATTGACCTGATTCTGCAGTGCTAATAAATGGCGAATCATTACCCGGCATATAAACCATCGTAATACTATTAGACACATCGCCAAGATCATCATCGGTTATTCGTGTAATAATTTCTTTACCATAAGAGCCATCAGCCATTTGAAAGGTAATTTCTGTGCCGACTTCTGGTGGATACTCTGACCAGCTAGTTTGGTTATCGCCATTTTGATAAGCGGCACTACCATCTGCGTATTGTGTAAACTGTGCATCTTCAGCTATGCCTTTAGCATCAAGATCAGGGAAATTGTACTGATAACTCACTTCATCCCCTGTAGCATTAGGATAAAATGATTGCGACCCTGTCTCTACGCCATTAAGTTCTGGTCCTGTACCTTCCATATGACCATCTTCAAACCAAGTAAATTCATAACCATCAGTACGGGATAAAGTTTGTGAACCATCATCATTAATCACAATATCGCCATAACCTGATGGATAATCCCCCATAGCAACATCAGAGGGGTTTGGAGGGCCTTCTTCCCTAGACGTAACCGCACTTAATAAACCAGCAGGCCCATCGACATCATACTCAAAGAAAATACCCTCTTTAGGAATACTCATAAATCCATTGGCAGTACTGGTAATCGTTCCATCTGGCTGCCATAATTCATAATCATCAAAACTAAGCCTAGTATCAGGTGTCGGATCAATTGATATAGAGCCATTTCCTTTAACAAAGATAGTAGCTTCATCATTGGTTGAAGTCACCGTACCTGAACCATAATTAGAAACTTTTGAACCATCCAGATCAGTCAATAAATAGGTGCCATCCTGATGTTGAATATTTAGCCTGCTATCTTCATAACGATAATGCCCTTCAAAATCTGATGTTTGAGCATCAAGAATCTTGTCACCTTCTTCAGTCACTTGATAATAAGCTGTTGTTGTACCTACCGTAATATCCCAACCACCATCAGCATCTTTTGTGTGTGATAGTGTTTTACCACTAGTTTCATCAGACTTAGATATTTTTGTATTACCATCAGTATCTCGTTGATAACTTATACCATCGGCTGTCATAAAGTTATATTGCCCATCAGAATACTCTTCTTCAGAAGAACCATCTTTATAATAAAGATGGACACTACCTGCAAAATCATCTGTATCTTCATTGATACTAAGATAATTTAGCTCAGATTCTGAGTTATACAACACATAACCACTACTTTGATCATAATTACTTATGTTTTCATGATCAGGAAATGATTCTAAAGATGATGCATCAAATGCTGGTGAATCTGACATATTTATTTCCTCTTAAAGTATTTAATTTATCTGTTAATGCTTTGCTTCTTAGCCTAACTTATTTTTCTATGTTTTTAACTGATTAATTTGTTTAGTTACTTGTTGTTCTGCATGGGATATACGTTTAATCTCTTTCTCGTAAATGTATCGCTCATTATTTAGTACTCTTAGGCGTTCTTCACAAACAAATAAAAGGTGATTTTGTTGCTGTCGCTGTTGATGCCGTTGCCCCGTTAAATCAGTCTTAGTGCTTGCTCTAGCAGAAATAGTTGTTCCAGCTTGTTGCTCAATTAAGCCTGTTTTGACATTCTGTAATAGTTGCACAAGATTATTGCTTGCCTTCTTGCTTGCATTGTTAGCAGTAGATCTCGCAAGCTGAACTTCTTTAAGTTTATTTTCTATATCACTAATATCTTGTGAATATTGTTGATATTGTTGTTTTTGTTGTTTTTGCTCTGTTTGTTGAGTTGTCATATTTCACCCTTAGTTTAATTTTTTAACTTGTTTTAACTTTTTTCTGCTATTTTTTTAGCGGTATTCAAGCGAGATTGTGTTGCCATGGCTTTTACAAAAGCCATTTTTGATCTAAATTTAATGCCGGGGTTTTTACCGTTAGGTGTGAGTGATTTTGTGATTTTATTTTTTTCTTGGGTATTCTGTTCAGGCATTTTATCTCTCCAATTATTAGGTAGTTTGTATTAGAAGTCTTTAACCCAAAAACAAAATTATTCGACTGTAACAAAAAAATAAAATCAAGAATATAAAATTTTGTTACTCAAAAGCTGAATAAAACAGGGTTCCAAATACAATTATTTTCTGCGATGTATCTTAGTGTAACATCTAAATATAGAGCAAAAATGACATTTTAACTATTTTTTTCTATTATTTTTTATATAAAGGTTATTTATTGGTGGTTAAAATAAACGATGAGATTGATTGGCAGAACCTAATTATGATGAGGTTTATAGATCTGAATCGCATAACCAGAACCATAGACATTTTTGATAAAAAAGTCTTGAATATTATCTTAATTAACTTCTTTTAAAGCGTAAAACTAGCTGAACGACTTTATTACCACTTTCTTTGTTTTCATTCTCACAGATATGATCAGAAAATGCAGATAATATGATAACCGGTATGTTTCCCCCCTCTTCTCTTAGCGATAACGTCTAGCCCATTGAGTTTTGGAATAGAAATATCTACTACCTCTAAATCAGGTTTAATTTGATAGTAAATATCTTTTTCCATAAATCGGCAAACAAGTTGTCAGCCAAAAAAACCACCTTTTTCAAGTAAATTAGCGATAAGTGCTGGTAGCTCAGTATTTTTTGTGGCAATATTCGTTTAGGCTCTCTTTTTTGGTTTTTATTGTATGATTGCCAATAATCAATATCATGCCATTTAAGGTGTATTTTCTTTTTATATCAATAGCTTGCCTGTCTGCTCTAGTTATTTTTAACTCCGAAACTTTAATAATGATTATCGCCTATCAAGCGTTTAAATCTGTTAAAATCAATTTTTCTATTTTTTAAAATTATCAGCATATTTTTTTATGAATAAAACTCTTTTATATTTCAGTACCAATAAATTCATTCGTTTATTTTTTGTGGCAATATTATTGACTCAATCAATGTCACTATATGCAGAAACTAAAGTTAATGAAAAAACTCATCAGACAAAAGTGGATAAAAAGTCTATTTTACCTTTGGAAATTTTACAAGAGTTTACCCAGTCTTTTGACAAAATCCGCTTAGAATACGTGGAACAAGTAGATGACAAAACCATTTTAGAAAATGCGATTAAAGGCATGTTATCAGGACTAGATCCTCATTCTGCCTACCTAGATAAGAAAGATTTTGAAGAAATCAAAGAAGGTACCAGTGGTGAATTTAGTGGTTTAGGCATGGAAGTTGGCATGGAAGATGGCAATATTAAAGTAATTGCTCCCATTGATGACTCCCCTGCTAAACGTGCTGGCATACAAGCCGGAGATATCATTATTCGTATCAATAACTCGCCCATACAAGGCATGAGTCTTGATGCGGCAATTAATTTAATGCGTGGCAAAGTAGGCACTAAAATTGATCTTAGCGTGGTACATGAAGGAGATAAAGTTCCCACTCAAATTAAAATTACCCGTGATATTATTCATGTTAGCAGTGTTAAAGTGGAAGAGCTAAAACCTGGTTATCTGTATGCTAGAGTTTCTAGTTTCCAATCGCGAACAGCAAGTGAATTAAAAAGTAAATTATTAGCCTTTAAAAAGAAAAATAAACAAACATTTAAAGGCGTTATTCTAGATTTACGCAATAACCCTGGTGGTATTTTAAGTGGTGCTATCGATATCTGCGACTTATTTCTTGATGGTGGCTTAGTAGTTTATACCAAGGGAAGGGATGAAAGCTCTATCTCAAAATTCTCTGCGTCTCCAGGTGATATTGTCAATAAATTACCTTTAATTGTCTTGGTGAACAAAGGTTCGGCATCTGCTTCAGAAATTGTTGCAGGAGCATTACAAGATCATAAACGAGCCATTATTATGGGGCAACAAACATTTGGTAAAGGCTCTGTACAAACTATTTTACCCATGTCAAAAAATACCGCTATCAAATTAACCACTGCTCGCTATTACACCCCATCTCACCGCTCCATCCAAGCTAAAGGGATTTCTCCTGATATTGAGATAGAGAACTGGTTACTTGAGAAAAAAACCAGTAATACACTAAATAGAATTAAAGAAGCAGACTTAATGGGGCACCTAGCCAACCCTGAAGATCAGGATAAATCAAAAACCGTTACCAGCACTAAAAAATCACCACCCAAAGCAAACTCATCGCTATTAAAAGATGATTATGTTTTAAATGAAGCTCTCAATGTTCTTAAGGCCTTAGATATTATTAGCAAAGGCAAATAATGAATCGAGTCTCATTTTATTGCAGCGTATTTTTTATTCTGCTATTTTCGCCTGTTCATGCAGACACTTATGAAAATGCCATAACAGAAAGCTCAACTGAAACCAGTACTCAAACCAGCAGTACAAATTCACAACTTACTCACAAAAAGTACGTATATATCGCTCTAATTATTGATGATATGGGGTACAAAGAAATTATGGATCACCGTGCGATGAGCTTAAATGCTAACGTTAGTTATGCCATTATGCCCTTTGCACCTTATAGTCAACAATTAGCTATGTTAGCTAATAGTAGACAGCGGGAAGTATTATTACACCTCCCAATGCAATCAAGCAGTGGTGCATATCTAGGTCCCGGTGGTATTACTTTAGAAATGAGTCCTGCAGAGATTGCGAAGTCTGTTGAGAAAAGCATTCTATCCATTCCCTTTGTTAGAGGAGTGAATAACCATATGGGTAGCCTGTTAACAACAAACAAATTTGCGATGCAAACCATTATGCCTTTAATAAAAAAACACCAGCTATTTTTTGTTGATAGTCGTACTTCAGCCGATTCGGTGGCTGAAAAAACAGCACAGATATTTAATATTCCCAATGCTACTCGAGATGTTTTTTTAGATCACAGTCACAAAGAAAAAGATATTTTATTCCAATTTAATCGCCTAGTTGAATTAGCAAAAAAAAATGGTACCGCTTTAGGGATCGCTCATCCATTCAAGGAAAGTTTAGCATTTTTAGAGCAGAACCTGCCGCAATTGAAGCAAATTGGTGTTAAAATGGTTTCGGTCAGTAAATTGATATCCTTGCAAAAACAAATAAAAAAGGATGAATAACTATGAAAAAAGTCATTATTCCACTCGCTAATGGTTGTGAAGAACTTGAAGCAATAACACTCATTGATTTATTACGACGTGCAGAGATCGAAGTGGTATCTGTAAGCTTAGATGAAGGAACCCAAGTTAAAGCGATTACAGCAAGTCGAGGTAACGTAATTACCGCGGATAAAACCCTTGACCAAGTCCTAAGTGATAATTTTGATATGATTATTTTGCCTGGAGGATTACCCGGTGCAGATTATTTAGATCAAAATACCAAAATTCAACAACTGATCATGAATATGTATCAACAAGGCAGCTATATTGCTGCTATCTGTGCAGCTCCTAAGGTACTTCTTACCGCCGGGCTGTTAAAAAATCAAAAATTTACCTGTTACCCTGGCTCCATTAATATCTCTGCCCATCAAGATGATTTATTAAAAAACAGTACGAGACTTGATAATGATGTGGTTCAAAGTGGACAAATTATTACCTCTAAAGGGCCTGCAACGGCAATACCATTTGCATTAAGGGTAATATCCTTACTCTTAGATAAGGCAACAGCACAAAAAATAGCCAATGATATTTTATATACAAACAACTTCTTAGCTTAAATACTCGTAACTGCTCAGCGTGTTTAGATTTTGAGCAAGTTCAAGGCGTTTTCGCACGGAGAATGTGAGTATATACGAATATATGACCATTTGAGTACGAAAA
>CAYMMQ010000021.1:17380-24149 GCA_964391585.1 uncultured Ectothiorhodospiraceae bacterium | reverse complement strand
GCAAAAGGGGTTGATATTATTGCCTTACAAATTATTAAAGTTGCCAATGGTAATGATGTGAAAGTGGTTGAAGTTCCTCCATTATCTCGCTCTATTTATTATAATGCTGAGATTGGTGATGAAATTCCTGCTGGTTTATATATAGCAGTTGCGCAAGTCTTAGCATATATTTTCCAGCTTAAAAGTGGCGAAATTTATCATGGGACAGAATTTGATCCTAAGGGGATTGAGATCCCTGTTGATTTAAGACGTTAGTTTAGTGGCCATAGCCACGGTATAGTTTTTTCCTTGTTTGACTTTATCGTAGTTGCCAAAAATTTCATTAAAGCTTCGTTGCACGAATTTCCTCATGCCAGTAATAGTGACAACGTAGAACCTTCCTCCTTTACTCAAGTGCTGATAAGCATCAACAAAATATAAGGAAAGCATTTCATTTCCTACTTTAGCAGGAAGGTTTGAAAAAATCAGTGAAAAGTTTTTATCTTTAACTTGATTAAAACCATTGCTTAAATACACATCACAATTTTTAAGTTTATTTTGTAATACGTTTTTTTGGCAATACTCTATTGCAACGAAGTCTTTATCGATCATTGTTACTTTGCCTGAGGTATGTTTGGCAGCATAAATTCCTAGAGGCCCATAACCACACCCTACATCTAGGCAATTATCAGTTGGTAAAACTTTCATATTATCTAATAATAAACGACTGCCTTCATCCACGGACTTAGGGGAAAAAAGTCCCCAAGTGGTAATAAAATTAAGCGGAGTGTGATTGATATTATCAGCAAATGAAATATCCTTACGAAAAAAATCGATGTCTGGGAAGTGAGTGGTCATAATTGAAAAAACCTTTATTTTGCAAAATCGTATTATAAAAAATGAACTATACTCTAAATTTGATAAAAAGTGTTAGAATATGACTTTATAATGAGGACAGACTAATTAACATTAAACGCTTGCATAAGCAAATGATGCTTTTTTTTGCGGATGCTTTTTTTATTCCGTGTGCGATTTTGATCGCCTTTTATATTCGACTAGGTAGCATAGATGAGGTTTTGTTATGGAGTGAACTGTCATACTTATTTATGACTCAATGTTTTAGCTTGTTATTGTTTTATTATTCTGGTTTTTATCAAAACATTGTGCGATATCTTGGTTATGATGGTTTGGTCGAAAATATCAAGTTGATTACGATTTCCACCTTGGTTTTTACCTTATGTGCTTTGATGACCCAGAATCAAATTCCTCGTTCAGTTCCTTTTTTATATTGGTTGTTTGCCTTGCTTTTTATTGGAGGTTCACGCTTTGTCATCTGGCGATATTATGTGGAAAAAAATAAAAAATTTTCCGAAAAAATAGCCATCTATGGTGCGGGTGATGCTGGTAGAAAACTATTATTAGCGTTAAAAAGTAATCACCACCTTAATCCTGTGTTTTTTATTGATGATGATAAATATCATGGTACAAAAATTAGTGGGTTAAAAGTCTATGCGCCTGAAAATTTAACTAAATTATTGGAAAAACATCCGGTATCAGAAATTTTACTTGCAATGCCCTCGGTGAGCATGAGACGCATCAGAAACATTATTGATGGATTAGAAAATTTGCCAGTTGTGGTAAGAAAAGTGCCCGATATTGCTGATATTATCAGTGGTAGAGAACGAATTGATGCATTAAAACCCCTTGCTTTAGAAGATCTATTGGGTAGAACATCTGTTGGACCCGATGAGCGCTTGTTTTCAAAATGTATCAATAATAAAGTGGTGATGGTAACAGGTGCAGGAGGCTCAATAGGATCAGAGTTGTGTCGACAAATTGTCAAACATAAGCCTAAACAGATAATTTTATTTGAACAATCTGAATATGCCTTGTATCAAATTGAACAGGAGCTCCAGCAAGCTTTAAATCATTCTATTCATATTGTGGCTTTATTAGGCTCGGTACAAAATAAATCCTTTACGCAAAAAATTTTACAAATTTATCAAGTGCAAACGCTTTACCATGCCGCTGCCTATAAGCATGTGCCAATTGTTGAAGAAAATATTGTTGAAGGGATAAAAAATAACATTTTTGGTACTTGTCATTTAGCCCAATCGGCGATTAAAGCGAAAGTAGAGCATTTTGTTTTTATTTCTACCGATAAAGCCGTTAGGCCAACAAATATTATGGGGGCAACTAAACGTTTTGCAGAAATTGTTTTACAAGCATTAGCCGACGATACTAATAACAAAACTATTATTAGTATGGTGAGGTTTGGTAACGTTTTAGGTTCTTCCGGCTCAGTTGTGCCATTGTTTGAAAAACAAATCCAACAAGGAGGCCCTGTTACCGTTACTGATCCGAATGTTACTCGTTATTTTATGACCATTGCTGAAGCTTCTCAACTGGTGTTACAAGCTGGAACCATGAGTAAAGGTGGCGATGTTTTTGTTTTGGATATGGGAAAACCGATCAAAATTGACGATTTAGCGCGAAAAATGATTCATTTGGCGGGAAAACAAGTTTTAGATGAGAATAATGCCCAAAAAGAAGATGAAAGCATAGAAATTGTTTATACCGGGTTACGTGCAGGGGAAAAGCTACATGAAGAGTTATTATTAATTGAAGATAATGTTGTCAAAACGGAACACCCCGATATTTTGCGAGCAAACGAGGCTTTTATCACTTTTAATTTATTAGAGAAAACACTGGAACAATTAAGTATTGCCTGCGAACAATTTGATGTTTTGCAACTTAAAGAAATTTTAATGCAAAGTCAATTAAACTATAACCCGAATAATCATGAGTTAGTTGATTTACTATGGTGTAAAACAGCTTAGTCAGATGTTGTTGACAGAACCTGATGATAGAGCTTTTGTGTTTTTTCTGCAATTGAACTAATGGTGAACTTTTTTAATAAGCGTTGTTTGGCATTTTTTGTTAATTGCTGAGCTAAATCCGCTTCGCTTAATATTTTTTTTATTTTTGAGGCTAAGTCATTGGCATTTTTATTTTTCACCAATAATGCGCTGTGTTTATCTTTTACTACCCAGTTCATACCAGAACCTTCTACTTGACTTACAACTATCGGTTTTTCCTGTAACATCATTTCCAGTAATACCATGCCAAAAGCTTCTGTTCTTTCTATCGAGGGTAAACAAAAAAGATCGCAACTTTGTTTTAAAACATCTAAATCATGATTATCTAGATGCCCGACTAATTGAATATTTTCTTGCAACTGTAATGATTGTATTTGTTGTTGTAACTTTGAAAATAACTCACCTTGACCAACAATAATTAATTGACAATCAGGTAGGTGCTGCATGGCTTCAATTAAATAACAAAATCCTTTGTAATAGGTTAACCTACCAATGGCGAGAACGCGTTTTTTCCCGCTAAACCAGTGAACAGTGCTTTCAGAAGCCTGTATATTTCCCTCGTTTTTTATCGGGTTTATGCCCAAAGGAATCACACAGCATTTATGCTGCCAATCCTTTAAAGCTGGACTGCTTTTCATATATATCGGAGAGGTACAAATAACTTGACTACTGCGTTTCAATAATGCTTGTTCAAATGGTTTATATAATAGGTATAATATGGATAAAACTTGAAAACGTTGGCTGGTAATGACATCTGAATGCCAATGAATAATCCAGGGAATTTTTTTTGCTTGTTTGTTAAATAATAACCAAAAAGCCGAAGTATTGGGCATATGAATATGGATTAAGTCAGGTGGATCATTTTTTAGTGTTTTTTTTAAATAATAAGGAAAAGTTGGACTAATTGGAGCAAAAAATAAACGGCCATAGCAAGGTGCGCGGATCACTTGTACGCCTTCAATATCAACTTTCTCCAGCTTTTCGGCTTTGAGGTGGTGATGTACTAAAGCACAGATGCTAAAATCCATCTTGCTCAATTGTGGAAGTAATGCTGCCATAAAGGTTTCAATTCCCCCCATAAATGGGGGATAATATTTACCGATGTGTAAAATTTTTTTGCTCATAAGGTCTTATTTTTAGTTTCAGCGTTTAAGGTTAGCACAATGACACAATATACCCAAGTTCATCGTTTGGTTGAAATGATGGAAAAACTTCGCGATAAAGAGCATGGTTGTCCGTGGGATCTCAAGCAAGATTTTAACAGTATAATGCCGTATACCATAGAGGAAGTTTATGAGTTAGCAGAAGCAATTGATCTGCAACAAGCTGATGCGATTAAAAATGAATTAGGTGATCTATTCTTTCAAATTATTTTTTATGCTCAAATGGCTAAAGAAAAGGATTGGTTTGACTTAGAGCAGATAGCAAAAACCGTTGCTGATAAAATGATCCATCGTCATCCGCATGTTTTTGCCGAGCAATCCTGCGCCAATGTGCAAGAGTTAGAGCAGATTTGGCGGCAAAAAAAATCAGAAGAAAAAACACAACAAACCAGCTCTAAAAGCTTGATGTCTCAAGTAAGCAATGCTTTGCCTGCTTTTACTAATGCATATAAAAGCCAAAAGCAAGCGGCAAGTGTTGGTTTTGACTGGAGCAATACAGAAGATGTGTTGGCTAAATTACATGAAGAAATTGCCGAACTTGAGCAGGAAATGACAGAGCAAGCAGTATTCGCACGAATAGAAGATGAATTAGGTGATGTTTTATTTTCTTGTGTGAATTTAGCTCGTCACCTTCATTGTGATGCAGAAACTGCTTTACGAAAAAGTACCAGGAAGTTTAAACAGCGTTTTGAACAGATGGAGAAACATTTAAATTACGATCACCCGTTAATGCAAGGCTTATCGGTAGCTGAGTTAGAAAGCTTGTGGCAAGTCGCAAAAAAATAATATATAAATGACTATTATAAAAAAAGGGGAAAAATATGATGGTTTTTAGGATAAAAGCGTTAGTATGGACTTCAGAAGTATTACTGCTTAGTGCTGTATTGAGCTTTCCGGTTTTTGCTACAAACTCTGATAAGCGGATCATCAATGGTGTTGCCTCAACGGTGGCTGAATTTCCCTGGATTGCTAATATCTTTGTATATAGTAATTTAGAAACAGGTGAAGGTGGTTCTTGTGGGGGAAGTTTGATTCACCCCTCTTGGATTTTGACTGCTGGGCACTGTTTTTTGAATGCTGATGGTAATGCTGTAGATTTGAATAGTGCTACAAATACCTATGTCACCCTTAATTCAACGATGATAGAGCCTGTCGATGCAGCTGGTTTAATCGTTAAAGCGGAAAAAGTAGTGGTTCATCCTTCTTACAACCCAAGTTCTTCAAGTAATAGTAACGATAATGATATCGCCTTGTTAAAGTTATCCGAACCTGTGAACGGGGTAAAAACTTTAGCTTTGATTGAGGCAAGTCAAAGTGATTTGGATGCAGGACAAATTGCTACAATTATGGGTTGGGGAACAACGGCGCTTGATGCAAATGGTGCTTCCATTAATGCTTCCAATAGTTTATTAAAAGTGGAGCAAAAGATTGTCTCTAATTCAGAGTGTTTAAGCGTATACAGTGATGGTATTTCTGATAATATGCTTTGTGCAGGTGGTTTAACGGCAACGGACACGCGCGACTCTTGTCAAGGAGATAGCGGTGGCCCTTTGGTGATTAATTCAAATGAAAAGTTTGTTCAAATTGGTATTACCAGCTTTGGTGGGGTAAATGCCGCCTGTGGAGAGCCTGGTGTTCCAGGGGTTTATACTAAAGTTTCTCGTTATAAAAGTTTTATTCAATCACAGGTAGCTGATGCTAGTTTTGTAAGCCTTGCTGCTGCGGAGGGAAACACAAGTGCTAGCGGCTCGACGGCTCCGAGTGATCTTTCTGGCACGCTGGATTCTGCAGCTAATACTTGTGCGGGTGCTCAATTAGATGCTGAATTAAATGTGGCTATTCCTTGTTTAGTTGTTAATGGTACAGCATATCAATCTTCTTTACTTTATAGAGGCGATTTAGTTTGGATTTGGTCAGGAGAGTTAGCACCAGTGAGTTGCGGGATCAATTACTCCGTATGTAGCTCTGCAGACAAAGACTTGAATTTGAGTCTTCGTCAACTCGATATTAATCAAACCAAGTATAAGGCGGAGTTGTTTTTTATGGACAAATTTGCAGGTTACTATTATTGGGGCTATCATTCCCATTCACTTGAATAAATGTGCACTACATGATTGGGGAAAAAATAAAAAGTAACGAAGTCTACATTTTTAATGATTATGGGTATACAAGATACAGTTAGCAATTAGCAACTATACCTTGCAGTACATTGTTATTGATTAAGGTAAATTAACCAAAGGTTGGGCTTGCCAATTATCCGCTTGATGCTCAACTACTACCGTGGTGTAAATACCTCCTCGTACATAAAATTCTGCGGTGATCCGCATGAATCTTGGCGCAGTCGCTGCAACTAAATCATCGAGGATTTGATTACTGACTTTTTCATGGAACGCCCCTTCGTTACGAAAAGACCACATATACATTTTTAACGACTTTAATTCAACACATAATTGTTCAGGAATATACTCGATATGAATTGTTGCAAAGTCTGGCTGGCCAGTCTTTGGGCATAAACAGGTAAATTCAGGCACATCAATACGAATGGTATAATCGCGTTGATTGTTTGGGTTTTCAAATGTTTCTAATTCTTTGCTTGGTTGTGTTGTTGACATGGACTCTCTCAATAATGAAAATAACTAATTAATGATTAAACATAGGTTGGTACTTAAGGTGGAAACAAGTATGTTTTGGCTTCCATCTCGCCTAAAAGCGCCTAATCTTGGTAGAAAAAGGGAAATTGAGGGGGAT
>CAYMMQ010000021.1:15894-17280 GCA_964391585.1 uncultured Ectothiorhodospiraceae bacterium | reverse complement strand
TCCATCTCGCCTAAAAGCGCCTAATCTTGGTAGAAAAAGGGAAATTGAGGGGGATTTGTGTTGTTATTAAATAGTTGATTTGAATGTTTTTTATTTAAAAGAACAAATCTCCCCTAACCCCTCTTTGTTAAAGAGGGGGATCTTAAGAGCTAACCTATAAGTGATTAAAATGTAAATTTTACCACGAATGTTTATCATGTGGTTGGATTGTAATAATTTGTTAATATTTAATCTCTATATTACGTCCTCAAATTAGATATTGGGGGCATACCCAAGCAATTATTTTTAGAACCTTTCTTTCAATAATCAGAACGGAGAAACTATATGACAGCTTCAACAGAACAACTAACTGCTTATCCTGTGTGGGACCGTGGGGTACGTATTTTTCACTGGGTAAATGTATTATGTGTGATTGGCTTAATTTTTGTAGGTATAGCAATTTTAAATGGTAAAAGTCTAGGTGTTTCTGGCGAAGGAAAAATTTTATTAAAAACAATCCATGTTTATATTGGCTATGTTTTTGCTGCTAACTTATTATGGCGTTTTGTTTGGATGTTTATGGGTAATCGTTTTGCCAAGTTAGGTCAAATTTTACCTTTTGGACCTAAATATAAAGCATCTTTAAAATCATTTATTCAAGAAAGCAAAGCAGGTAATCCACCGAATTATTTAGGACATAATCCTATTGCCCGCTTAATGGTGGCATTATTATTTGTTTTATTATCGGCACAAGTGGTCACCGGTATGGTTTTATCAAGTACCGATTTATACTTCCCTCCATTTGGTGATAGCATGAAAGAATGGGTTGCGGGTGAAAATAAAGAAAACATCGCTTTGATTCAAGCAGGTTCAAAAGAACATGTTGATCCTGTAGCTTATAAAGAAATGCGTGAATTTAGAAAGCCTTATATTCAATTACATGTGTTTGTTTTTTATAGCTTACTTTTTGCGATAGCTTTGCATTTATTAGGGGTGATTGCAGGAGAAGTGAAAGAAAAATCTGGCCTCGTGTCTGCAATGATTTCGGGCAATAAATTCTTTACTAAAAAACCAGTTGATTTGGACGAATAGACAATTTTGACGCAGGGCAAAGACTTTATTTTATTGCTTTGTATAATTTGGAAGAGCAACGAAGCTGTTAAGTAAAATTTCGATTGAGTGTATATCGTAATCATTCATAAAGCGTGCTTCATTTTTTAATAGTAATACAAATCTCCCCTAGCCCCTCTTTGCGAAAGAGGGGAACGAATTCGGTGATACTATTAGGCTTTACAGTTGCTAGCTGTAAAAAAATAGAAGTCATTCTTCCCCCCCCTCGCCTAAAAGCGCCTACCCTTGGTAGAAAAAGGGGGATAGCTCTGTACTAAATACTTCCCTCTTAGAAAA
>CAYMMQ010000021.1:9484-15794 GCA_964391585.1 uncultured Ectothiorhodospiraceae bacterium | reverse complement strand
CTTAGAAAAAGGGGGATTGAGGGGGATTTATATTTTACTTATTTTGCAATTTGAGGTGTTACGAGTATATAAATAATACATGACAAATAATACATGACAAAGGCATTTGACGAAGACAATGAAGTTGCTCGCTTAATTTTAATCATTATTGATTTGAATATTAGGAAATTTGTTGGAGTAATCCTTGGCAGTTAAAGCTAGTTTTGCGGCAAGTTTTCTCGCTGTTTGGCGATAAATGTTACTCAGTTCACTATCGGGTTGAGCAACAACTATTGCACAGCCGCTATCTGCTTGTTCCCTAATGCGAATATCTAAGGGTAAAGATGCTAACAAATCGACTTTTTCCTGCTCCGCCATTTTCGCACCACCACCCTGACCAAAAATTCGTTCTTCATGGCCACATTGACTACAAATATGGGTGGACATATTCTCTATTACACCTAATACCGGCACATTAAGTTTATCAAACATTTTTAATCCTTTACGCGCGTCTAACAAGGCAATATCTTGTGGTGTTGAGACAATAACAGCACCACTTAAAGGAATTTTTTGAGCCATGGTTAATTGTACATCGCCGGTACCCGGTGGTAGATCAATAATCAGGTAGTCGATATTATCCCATTGGGTATCATTAAATAATTGATTTAGTGCCTGACTGACCATAGGGCCACGCCAAATCATCGGCGTTTCTTCTTCGACCAAAAATCCGATCGACATACTTTGTAGCCCGTGCTTGAGCATAGGTTTTAAGGTTTTTCCATCATCTGAGTCAGGCCTTCCTGTTAAACCAAGCATTTTAGGAATACTCGGCCCATAAATATCAGCATCTAAAATACCAACGGTTCCGCCTTCATCGATAAGAGAAAGTGCTAAATTAATGGCAGTTGTTGATTTACCCACACCACCCTTGCCTGAAGCAACGGCAATAATATTTTTAACCCCACTGATGGGTTTAATACCTTGTTGCACTTTATGGGCTACAATCTTGGAAGATAAATTTAGCGTAACTTGTTCCACACCATCAAGAGGCATTAAAAGCTGTGAAAGTTGATTGCTTAATTCATTTTCATAAGCTTTATGTGGGAAACCAAGCTCAATATCTAAAATAATATGTTGTTGATTGATTTCAATATTTTTAAGACAACGACTGGATACAAGATCTTTTCCTAAATAAGGGTCGATATATTGTTGTAGGCAATCTGAAATTTGCGTATTTGTTATTGTGTTCATTTGTTTTATTCCTCTACGGTGGTCCTGAGTCGATAATATGCTTTACCTGAGTAAATTAATCAAGTATTATGACGTACTCTGTTTAATAGTTCCAGCATTTAAAAAATATCCGCTTTTAATCTCGATTAATAAGCTATTTTTTGCTATTATTAACCGTTTTCGATGTTGATTTAATCTATCGAATGGTAATTTATAGTTAGGACGTTTATGTCACACTCTCAAAAATCAGTCAATATTAATAGCAACGCTAGAAAAATTCTAGTGACCAGTGCCTTGCCTTATGCCAATGGTGCAATTCATTTAGGACATTTAGTTGAATATATTCAAACTGATATTTGGGTCCGCTTTCAACAGTCGCAAGGACATTTATGTCATTATGTCTGTGCTGATGATGCTCATGGAACGCCAATTATGTTACGAGCACAGAATGAGAATATTAGTCCAGAAGCGTTGATTGAAAAAACAAAAATTGAACATAAACAAGACTTTGACCAATTTTTTATCAATTTTGACAATTTTTACACCACCCATTCTGAAGAAAACAAAGAGTTTGCCTGTCTTATTTATAATCGCTTGAACGAAGCAGGTCATATCAGTAGAAAGACCATTTCTCAAGCGTATGATCCGCTCAAAAATATGTTTTTGCCCGATCGTTTTATTAAAGGTGAATGCCCAAAGTGTGCATCGCCTGATCAATACGGTGATAATTGTGAAAACTGTGGTGCAACCTATGCCGCAACTGAGTTAAAAAATGCTGTTTCTGTTGTTTCTGGTGCCACGCCGATTGAAAAAGAATCAGAACATTATTTTTTTAAAGTCACTGATTTTGAAAAAATGCTTAAAGAATGGATAATCCCCGAACATTTGCAAGAAGAAATTAGTAATAAGCTGCAAGAATGGTTTAGCGATGGTTTGCAAGAATGGGATATTTCTAGAGATGCACCCTATTTTGGTTTTAATATTCCAGGGACAACGGAAAAATATTTTTATGTTTGGTTGGAAGCCCCTATTGGTTATATCGCAAGTTTTAAAAACTTGTGTGATAACTCAGATAATCTTAATTTTGATGATTATTGGGGGGTGGATAGTGAGGCAGAGCTTTATCACTTTATTGGCAAGGATATTGTGAATTTCCATGGTTTATTTTGGCCTGCAATGTTGCATGGTGCAAAATTTAGAAAACCAACAGCGGTTTGGGCTCATGGTTTTTTGACCGTTGATGGTAAGAAAATGTCAAAATCAAGAGGGACATTTATTCAAGCAAGTACCTTTGTTAAACATTTAAAGGCCGAATATTTACGTTATTATTTTGCCGCAAAATTAAATGCCAGTGTAGCTGATATTGATCTCAATATGGCTGACTTTAGAGTAAGAGTCAATAGTGACTTGGTGGGTAAGGTTGTTAATATCGCCAGTCGTTGTGCCGGTTTTATTAATAAGCGATTTGATGCAACTTTAAGCGAAAATTTAGATCAACCTGAGTTATTTGCAGAATTTATACAAAGTGGTGAGAGTATACAGGCTTTTTATGAATCACGTGAATACTCTAAGGCAATGCGTGAAATTATGTTATTGGCAGACAAAGCTAACCAATATATTGACTTACATAAACCCTGGCAATTAATCAAACAACCAGGTCAAGAAGAAAAAGCGCAAGCGGTATGCAGCATGGCATTAAATTTATTTCATCAATTGATGATTTATCTTTATCCTGTATTACCAGATATGGCCAGCAAAGTGGATCAATTTCTTAATGTGCAGACTAATCAATGGCAAAATAGTAAAACACCTTTATTATCACATGTGATTAATCCTTTCATTCCCTTATTAAGTCGTATTGAAGAAGTGCAAATTGAAGCCTTGTTTGAGGAAACCAAGGCAAATTTAGCCAGTGAAAATTCTTTATTAAAAAAGTCTGAGAATGTTCATAATTCAAGTAAGAAAACTGTCAAAGTAAAAGCTGGCTTTGAAGCGATCGCTGAAACTATTAGTTTTGAAGATTTTGCCAAATTGGATTTGCGAATAGCTAAAATTATAGAAGCTGAAAAAATAGTTGAAGCAGATAAGTTATTACGAGTCCAAGTGGATCTGGGTAGCGAACAAAGAACCATTATTGCAGGAATTAAGTCTGCTTATGATCCAGAATCCTTGATAGGGCAATTAGTGGTTGTAGTTGCAAATTTAGCGCCAAGGAAAATGCGTTTTGGTGTGTCTGAGGGCATGATTTTAGCAGCCGGCCCCGGAGGTGAAGACTTATGGGTATTAAATCCTGATATGGCACAGCAAAAAGCGGCTTTAGCCGGAATGAGAGTAAAATAATGTCTGATTATTTGCTGATTTTAGTGTCCACCATTTTAGTCAATAATTTTGTTTTAGTTAAATTTCTTGGACTGTGCCCTTTTATGGGGTCTTCAAAAAAGTTAGAAGTGGCAATGGGAATGTCATTGGCTACAACTTTTGTTTTGACATTGGCATCTGCTGCCAGCTATTTGGTGAATACCTATATTTTAGTGCCATTGGGAGTGGAGTATTTACGCACCATAGCTTTTATTTTAGTCATTGCTGCTGTGGTGAATTATACCGAAATGGCCGTTCACAAGACTAGTCCAATGTTATACCAAGTATTGGGAATGTTCTTGCCCTTAATTACCACCAATTGTGCCGTATTAGGGGTGGCACTATTAAATATTCAAACAGGTTTTAATTTGTTTGAATCTATCTTATTTGGTTTTGGTGCAGCTGTTGGTTTTTCAATGGTACTAGTTTTATTTGCCGCTTTAAGAGAACGACTTAACGTTGCAGATGTTCCCTTAAGTTTTCAAGGAGCTCCGATAGCATTAATTACCGCTGGTATAATGTCTATTGCTTTTCTTGGTTTTAGCGGTTTAGATCGAGGCTTATAAGAAGATTTTATTGCGATGTTAGCTGCTATCATAACTTTAACCTTATTGGCTATTTTTTTTGGTTTAATTCTTGGTCTCGCCTCAATTATTTACCGAGTCAAAGAAAACCCTGTTGTTGATCAAATTGACAAAGTATTGCCGCAAACACAATGTACTCAATGTGGTTATGCTGGATGTAAGCCTTATGCTGAAGCAATTGCTAAAGGTGAGGCGCCAATCAATTTATGTCCTCCAGGTGGTGAACAAACCATTCATGACTTAGCCGACTTATTAGACCGTGATTTTATCCCCTTAGATAGCGAAAATGTCAAAGCGGAAGCAACTGTTGCAGTTATTGATGAGCAAGTATGTATTGGGTGTACTCTTTGTATTCAAGCTTGTCCAGTGGATGCAATTTTAGGTGCATCGAAACAAATGCATACTGTGATTGCTTCAGAATGTACTGGATGTGACTTATGTTTACCTCCTTGTCCCGTTGACTGTATTACTATGGTTCCTATTAAAGTAACTAGCTCTACCTGGAAATGGGTTATGCCGGAAAAGTCAGGCACTTTTGCAAAAAGAGACTGGAGCCATAACAGCTGGAATAAAGCAGAGGAGGGCAGTAGTGATAAAAAATAATAAGCTATTTACCTTTCATGGTGGGGTTAAAATAGAGTCGGATCAATTAGTTAAGATTAATAATCCCACTAAAAGCATGGCCATACCTCCAAAATTGTTTTTGCCTTTATTACAACATATTGGCAAGCAATCTATCCCCGTTGTGAATGTTGGAGATAAAGTGCTCAAAGGTCAGTTAATTGCTGATTTAGAAGGGTTTATTAGCGCCCGGATTCATGCACCAACTTCGGGGATCATTGAGTCTATTGGTGAATTCCCCATTCCACATCCTGCCAATATCGAAGCCGAATGCATCGTCATTCGTACGGATGGTGACGATAAGTGGTTAGATCATCATGGTGCACATAATCCCGAATCACTTACTATTGATGATATTAAAGTTTTTGTTGAAAATGCGGGGATTGTTGGTTTAGGTGGTGCGACTTTTCCATCGGCTGTTAAGTTAAATAAGGCCCCTGAAGCACTTATTGATACCTTGATCATTAATGGTGTTGAATGTGAGCCGTATATTTCGTGTGATGATGCATTAATGCGTGAACGTGCTGAAGAAGTTGTTTTAGGTGCTCGCTTAATTCAAAAAACTTTATCAGCTAAAGCTTGTATTATTGCCATAGAAGCAGATATGTTGGGCGCTTATGAAAGTATTTCTAAAGCAACTGAAAACTACCAAAATGAACGCATGAAAGTGATTTTAGTTCCTGAGCTGTACCCTACAGGAAGTGAAAAACAATTGATTAAGGTATTAACCGATAAAGAAGTTCCTGCGGGAAAAATCCCAGCACAAATCGGCATTACCTGTATGAATGTGGGGACTGCAACCGCTGTTTATCGAGCAGTTTATTTAGGTGAGCCTTTAATATCACGTATTATTACCCTGACGGGAGGAGCTTTAAGAAAACCAGGGAATTTTGAAACATTGTTTGGTACACCGATGCATCATTTATTAAAAGAAGCAGCATTAGATACCCAGCATTTAGATCGGTTTATTATGGGAGGTCCAATGATGGGAGTGAATTTATCTTCATTGAATGTACCTGTAACTAAAGCGACCAATTGCTTGCTGGCGACTAAACGTGGTGAACTATATGAGCCTAACCCTGCAATGCCATGTATTCGTTGTGGCCGCTGTGCTGAAAGTTGCCCAATGAATTTATTACCTCAGCAACTTTATTGGTATTCTAAAGCCCGTGATTTACCCCGAGCTCAAGAGCATAATCTTTTTGACTGTATTGAATGTGGCTGTTGTGCATATGTTTGTCCAAGTAATATCTCCTTGGTGCAATATTACCGTTTTGCTAAATCTGAAATTCGCGCTGAGCGAGAAAAACAGCAAAAAGCTTCTTTGGCAAAGGATCGCTTTGAATTTAAAGAAAAGCGGATTGAAAAAATTAATGCTGAAAAAGCCGCTAAGCGTAAGCATATGCAGGCAAGAAAAAAAGCGATGGCAGCAAAAGCTGCTGCTAAAACATCTGATGATGCTACAGCTTCTTCTGGTGAAGATGATTTAATTAAACAAGCGATGTTAAGAGTAAAAGCGAAAAAACAAAGCGACTCGG
>CAYMMQ010000021.1:0-9384 GCA_964391585.1 uncultured Ectothiorhodospiraceae bacterium | reverse complement strand
GATTTAATTAAACAAGCGATGTTAAGAGTAAAAGCGAAAAAACAAAGCGACTCGGGAAAAGGCAATATAGCAAAGGGTACTATAACAAAGGGCGCTATAGTAAAAGAGAGTCTAGAAAGTGAAAAGGAAGACAAATAAGATGTTTGCTCTTGCAAATTACAAAATAAATTGATGGCAAAATGTTGATATGAATTTACAAGATAGACGTAGCTCTCCATTTTTCAAACCATCTTTAAAGGTTTCAGATATTATGCAAGGTGTCATTATGGCACTTATTCCTGGAATTATGGTGATGTTTTGGTTGTATGGCTGGGGTGTTATTATCAATTTATTATTAAGCATTTGCTTTTCACTTGCCTTTGAAGCAATTTCATTGTCAATTCGCAGAAGGCCGGTTAAACAATTTTTGCACGATAAAAGTGCATTATTAACCGCAATATTATTAGCGATAGCGTTACCTACATTAGCTCCTTGGTGGCTGATTTTTATAGGGTGTTTTTTTGCTATCGTGGTGAGCAAACAGTTGTATGGTGGGCTTGGTTATAATGTTTTTAATCCTGCAATGGTAGCTTATGCTATTTTGATTATTTCCTTTCCTGAACAAATGAGTAGCTTATGGCAAAGCTCCGTATTAATGAGTGATCATGTAACACATCTTGACTTACTATCTTCTTTGACATTTCAATTTTTTGGCGATTTGCCTGCCAATATTTCAATTGATGCGCTTACTGCAGCAACGCCTTTAGATAGTGTTAAAACAGCAATTAACTCGGGTTCAGCGAGTATTTCAGAATTAAAAAATCAAATGGCTGTTTATGGTTTTTTTGCCGGACAAGGATCTGAATGGGTTAACTTGAGTTTTTTAATCGGTGGATGTTGGATGATATATAAAAACTATATTAGTTGGCATATTCCAGTTACATTTATTTCAACCCTGTTTTTTGCTTCTTTAATTTTTGGATATCTGGTTGATGTTGATGCCAATCCATCACCATTATTTCATCTGTTTTCTGGGGCAACAATGTTAGGCGCATTTTTTATTGCTACCGATCCGGTTACTTCTGCTACTACTAACAGAGGAAAATTGATTTTTGGCGCTGGGGTTGGATTATTGGTTTATATTATTCGTTCATGGGGTGGTTATCCAGATGCGATTGCATTTGCTGTGATAATCATGAATATTACCGTACCTTTTATTGATTATTATACCCGACCAAGAGTTTATGGCCATGAGTGATATGAATAGCTCAAAAATTATTAAAGCGATGTTAATGAGTGCTTTATTACTCGGCTTTTTTGGTGCAGTTGGTACTGCAATGGTAGGTGCTGTATATGAATTAACTGAAGAGCAAATTGCCTTAAATACTAAGCTAAAATTATTAGAAAGTTTAAATACAGTAATTGCTAAGGGCAGTTATGATAATGATTTACTTGAGGATACCGTTGAAGTAAAAGAAAATGAATTGTTAGCAAATAAAGGAAATACAACAGTTTATCAGGCAAAAAAAGAAGGTAAGGTTATTGCTGTTGCCTTTAATGTGACTGCAACCGAGGGGTATAGTGGTGACATTAATATTTTAATTGGAATTTTAAGTAATAGTGAAATTAGCGCAGTAAGAGTAATTGATCATAAAGAAACGCCAGGACTAGGTGATAAAATTGAAGTTGAACGTTCAGACTGGATAAAAAGTTTTAATCATACTTCTTTAATAAAACCGATAGAATCTTTATGGAAGGTTAAAAAAGATGGCGGGGTTTTTGATCAATTTACAGGTGCTACGATAACTCCTAGAGCAGTAGTTAAAGGCATTCATAAAGCATTACAGTATTTTAAACAGAATAAAAATGTGCTATTGGCTCAGCATGAAATGCAAGATAAAAAAACAGAAGTAGAAGAGCAAGGCGAAAAAATAGAAAAAATAAAATCAAATGATAAAGTAGAAAAATGAGCGAGCAAATAATAAAAAAATCGCCCCGTTATGCTGATATTGCTGTAGATGGGATCTGGAAAAACAACGCAGTTTTAGTGCAGATGTTGGGTTTATGCCCACTTTTAGCAGTATCAAATACGGTAATTAATGCCTTAGGTTTAGGTCTGGCAACGACTTTTGTATTTATAATATCAAATATGTCGGTATCGTTGATCCGTAATATTGTTCGCCCAGATATTCGCTTACCTGTTTTTGTATTAATCATTGCTTCTGCAGTGACCTGCACAGAGCTGATAATGCATGCTTGGTTTTTTGAGTTATATCATATTTTAGGAATTTTTATTCCGCTTATTGTGACCAACTGTGCCATTATAGCAAGGGCCGAAGTGTTTGCATCGAAAAATGCCATCTTACCTTCTGCTTTTGATGGTTTGATGACAGGGATTGGTTTTACCATTGTATTAATGGTTTTAGGTGGCTTTCGAGAACTTATTGGTTTTGGGACTTTATTTGCGCAAGCCCATTTAATGTTTGGAGAAAGTTCACACTGGATGACGCTAACGATTTTTGAAAATTATTCAGGATTTTTGTTGGCTATTCTGCCTCCAGGCGCATTTATGGGCTTAGCTGTTATTTTATCGTTAAAAAATTATTTTACCATTAGTGCAGAGCAGAGAAAAAAAGACAATATTATTGCCAAGGATATAGAAATCTTGATGAAAGAGCCTAGCAGCCAATAAAGCATAAGTTATTAGCTAACATATGAATAAACAAAAACGTATTGAAATTTTTACTCGCTTTCAGGAAAACAATCCAGAACCTAAAACAGAGCTCAATTACCAATCAAATTTTGAATTATTAATTGCGGTAATTTTGTCGGCTCAGGCAACGGATAAAAGTGTTAATAAAGCTACTGCAGTGCTGTTTCCTCTTGCAAATACTGCACAGAAGATATTGCAATTAGGAGAAGATGGTTTAAAAGATACGATTAAAAGTATCGGTTTGTATCATAGCAAAGCTAAAAATATTATTAAAACCTGTGAAGTGCTACAGGAAAAGTATCTAGGAGAAGTACCTGCCGATCGGCAAGCATTAGAGTCTTTGGCCGGAGTAGGGAGAAAAACAGCTAATGTCGTTTTGAACACTGCATTTGGACAGCTTACTATGGCTGTAGATACTCATATTTTTCGAGTGTCAAACCGTACTAAAATAGCAATTGGCAAAGATGTGCTAGCCGTTGAAGAAAAATTGTTACGGGTAATTCCTAAAAACTTCATGCTTCACGCCCATCATTGGCTTATACTACATGGTCGATATACCTGTATTGCGAGAAAACCTCGCTGCGGCTCTTGTTTGATTGAAGACTTGTGTGAATATAAAGAGAAACAGGAATAAAAAATAGTGATTTTGGGATATCTAAATGCCTCAAGCAGATAAAAAAACAAATTCTCCAGCAAGAGAAGAGACGCGTAAGGTTTTTTACCAAGTTTGGCATAAAATGAAGGATAATGAACAAATTGTTGATCCCATGGAAAGCTGTATTGCCAACATTATCCAGCTACACCCAGAATATCAACCCGTGCTGGAACAGCAAGATGACTTGTATGCAGACTTTCATCCGGACTTAGGGAATAGTAATCCTTTTTTGCACATGGGAATGCATATTGCAATTCAGGAGCAACTTTCGATAAATCAGCCTTCGGGCATTTGTGACTTATACCAAGAGTTAAAGAACAAATATTCAGACATTCATCAACTTGAACATATTATCATCGACTGTTTAGGGCAAACACTTTGGCAGGCGCAACGGCAACAAAAAGATTTAGATGCATCATTATATCTTGGCTGTATTCGAGCTAAGCTTTAATTTTTTGTAAGTAAGTAGTTAGGATTTTTCTATCATTAAAAGAGTATCCATCAGTATCAAGCATAGGTATAATAGTACTTATTATTACAGAGAATATTTTTTAGTCATAAAAGGAGTTTAAAAATGTCATTAAAACACCCAGTTATATCAATTACCGGCTCATCAGGTGCTGGTACAACAACCGTAAAAAAAGCTTTTGAACATATTTTTAAACGTGAAAACATAACACCTGCAGTAATTGAAGGTGATAGTTATCACCGCTATGACCGTATTCAAATGAAAGAAATGGTCGCTAAACACCATGAAGAAGGTAAAAATTTTAGTCACTTTGGTCCTGAAGCAAACTTGTTTGATAAATTAGAACAAACTTTTGTTGAGTATGGTAAATCAGGAATGTGTGAACGTCGTTATTATTTACACAGTGTTGAAGAAGCTGAACCATATGGTCAAAATCCTGGTGAGTTCACGGAATGGAAAAAAGTTCCTGAAAATACAGATATCTTATTTTACGAAGGTCTGCATGGTGGAGCGGTTGATGGAGAAGTTAATATTGCAAAACATGTTGATTTATTAGTTGGTGTGGTGCCAATTGTGAACTTAGAGTGGATCCAAAAAATTCACCGTGATAATGCAGAGCGTGGTTATTCAGCAGAAGCAACTGTTGATACTATTTTACGTCGCATGCCTGATTATGTGAATTATATTACGCCTCAATTCTCTTTAAGTGATATTAACTTCCAGCGTGTTCCCACGGTTGATACTTCGAATCCATTTATTGCAACAGATATTCCAACACCAGATGAAAGTTTTATTGTTATTCGCTTTAAAAATCCCAAAGGTGTTGATTTCCCTTATTTACAAAGCATGATTAATGGTTCATTTATGTCTCGTCGTAATAATCTAGTTATTCCTGGCGGAAAAATGGGTTTTGCGATGGAAATTATCTTTACTCCTATCGTGCATGAATTGATGGAAAAAGGTCGTTTAGCTCGTCAATAAATATACTTAGGGTTCGGAGTCAAATTGCTTGAATTTATTTTGACTCCGACCTGGTTTTAATTTTTTTTCAGCTCTTCTTCCATATTCTCTAAGCGTTCAATCGTTCCAATATCCGACCATAATCCGTGGTAAAGCTCTCCCGTCACTTGTTGTTGTGAAATTGCCTGATGCAGCAGTGGAGCCAGTGCTTGTTTGCCGACTTTTATATCCTTGAAAAAATCCTTATGAAATAAAGCAATGCCACTATAGGTATATTTTTTTATTCCATTAATTATATTAGCACTTTGCTCATCATAAACTTTCGTTTGTTTTAAATAAAAGTCTCCCTGGGGGTGATGCTTAGGGTTGGGAACTAAAATTAAATGAGCAAGTGTGCTTGGTTTGAATTGTTTCAGTTGGGCAAAGGGATAATCGGTAAAAATATCACCATTTACCACTAAAAAATACGGTTCAGTATACGTTAATAACGGTATTGCTTGCTTGATCCCGCCAGCAGTTTCTAATGCGCATTTTTCGCTACTATATTGAATGGAAACTTGCCACTTTTTTCCATCTTCTAGGTAAGTCTCTATTTGTTGGCCTAACCAAGCATGATTTATTACAACTTGCTTTAAGCCTGCCTGAGATAAGGCTTCTAAGTGATATTCTATTAAGGCTTTGTGATTAAGTTTTAATAATGGTTTAGGGCAGTCATCTGTTAATGGCCTCATTCTTTCTCCACGACCTGCGGCTAAAATCATTACTTTCATATTTGATTTTTCCCTAATAATTGGTGCTTGTTAATAAGGTGAGCAAGCAATTGATGAAGATGTTGTAATTCAGGATATTTAGCACAAGTGGCAAATAAATAAGATAAAGTTTGAGGAATATCACTTAAATAATTTTTTTTGCCATCTCGATGATAAAGGCGGGCAAAAATTCCAACAACTTTTAATTGCCTTTGCACAGACATCAGGTCAAACCACTTTAAGAAAACTAAAAAAGCACTCTCAAATAATGCTGACTCAGAATGATGGTGATGAATATTAACAAGTTCATCTAGGCGTATAAGTTTATTTTTTATGGATGCCTGAAAAAAATAAGATAACCACTGTTGAACTTTTTCTTCAGGCCAAGCGATATAACTATCTCGGAATAAAGAAACTAAGTCATAGGTGCAAGCTCCAATCACCGCATCTTGATAATCAATTACTCCAGGATTATTTTCATCAACAGACATCAGGTTGCGGGAGTGAAAATCTCTATGAACAATTACTTGGGGTTGTTTTGCAATTTCAGTTAATAAAAACTGCTGGCAATTTTTTAAAATATTCTTAACTTCTGTGCTTACAATTTCTTTTAAATGCACTTTTAGAAACCACTGTTCAAATAAGTTCATTTCTTGTTGTAGCAAAATCTTGTCATATAAAGGCAAATGATAAGGTATTTTTGAGGTATCGGCGGCTTGCAAACGTAATAATACTTGCATAGCATCATGATAAAGTTTATCGGCATTATTAGGATTTAGTTTGTTCAAATAAGGCACTTGGCCTAAATCATCAAGCAATAAAAACCCCTCTGTTATATTTTTAGCATATATGTTTGCTACATGGATATTCAGAGAAGCTAATACGCTGGTGACTCCGATAAATGGAGTGGTATTCTCATTTTCAGGAGGCGCATCCATCACGATATAACTTAGGCCACTTTCAACGCCTTGTATCGAGGATTGAGAAAAAAAAACTCGAAAATAACGTCGAAAACTGGCATCACTTGAGGCCGATTTAATCGAGCTAATAACACAAGCTAAATCTTTCTCTAGCCAAGATTGAAGTAATAATTGTCGCTGATTTATCAACATATATTGTAATTTGCTTTAATAAATTGCTAATTATAAGGCTAGTCCCCTATAATTAGTAGCATATTTTTTTAAAAGGTAAATATCATGTTAGTTCTTGGGGTTGAAACATCGTGTGATGAGACAGGCATTGCCTTATATGATACTGAAAAAGGCTTATTGGCAGATGTTTTATACAGTCAAGTTGATTTGCATGCCCAATATGGTGGAGTTGTGCCAGAGTTGGCTTCGCGCGATCATGTTAGGCGAATTATTCCTTTAATCGATCAAGTGATTAACAAAGCGGGAATAGAAAAACGACAGATTGAAGGAATAGCATATACAGCTGGACCTGGCTTGATGGGAGCCTTATTGGTGGGGGCCGCAGTTGCAAAAACGCTTGCATGGAGTTGGAAAATACCTTGTGTGGCTGTACATCATATGGAAGGCCATTTACTCGCTGCATTTTTAAGCACCGAGCAGCCAAGCTTTCCCTTTTTAGCTTTATTAGTATCAGGAGGTCATACTATGCTGATTGATGTAAAGGCTGAAGGGGATTATAGCGTGATTGGAGAGTCATTAGATGATGCAGTAGGTGAGGCTTTTGATAAAACTGCTAAATTATTGACACTTGGTTACCCGGGAGGGCCTAAAATTTCAGCCTTAGCAGAGCTTGGTGATCCCTCTGCTTATAAATTTCCTCGTCCCATGACTAACAGGCCTGGGTTGGATATGAGCTTTAGTGGTTTAAAAACATTTGTATTAAATACTTGGATGAAATCTGATAAAAAAGAACAAACAAAAGCTAATATTGCAGCGGCATTTCAAAAAGCAGTGGTTGAAACCTTATTGATTAAATCCACACGCGCATTAAAACAAACACAATATAAAACCTTAGTGATCGCTGGTGGTGTAAGTGCTAACAAGCAATTAAGAGAAAAATTTTCTGATTTTGCAAAAAAAGAAAATATTTTGCTTATCTATCCAGAGATTAGATTTTGTACTGATAATGGTGCTATGATTGCCTATGCAGGCGCAAGACGTTTATTGGCAAACGAAGAAGATAGTGTCGGGTTTCAGACCAAGGCGAGATGGTCACTAGAAAGCTTAAAGATAACCCCTTAACGTTAATCCCTTAAAAGAAAGGAGAGAGGATGAGAATACTATTAGCAGAGGATGATGCATTATTGGCAAAAGGAATTTTGTACGCTTTTAATAAACACAACTTCCCAATAGAATGGGTTAAAACTGGGGGGCATGCCTTAACAGCTGTTCAAAATGAAAACTTTGACTTGATGATTTTAGATCTGGGCTTACCAGGAATGGATGGTATTCAGGTATTAAAAGAACTTCGTAGTGAAGAAAATGCAACTCCGATTTTAATTCTGACAGCAAGAGATTCCTTGGATGAGCGTATTCTAGGGCTGGATCTGGGTGGTGATGATTATATGACTAAACCCTTTGATGTGAGTGAGCTAGTTGCACGAGTTAAGGCTTTAATTCGTCGTAGCGTGGGAAGAGTATCTGAGCAACTAGTCTACAAAGAGTTAGAAGTGGACTTAGAAGCTCGCTTAGTAAAATATAAAAATGAAGCAATAACATTATCGCGCCGAGAATATGCTTTGTTGATTGAATTATTAGCGAACCAGGGGCGGGTATTAACTAGAGGACAATTGGAAGAAAAACTTTATGGTTGGGATGATGATGTAGAAAGTAATGCCTTAGAGGTACATATTCATCATTTACGTAAAAAAATTGATAATAGCCTGATTAAAACAGTACGAGGCATAGGTTATATGGTGGAAAAATCCTAAATGATAAAAAAAATCAGCTCGATTAAAACATTTTTATTATGGTGGATTTTAGGTATTTTGACATTATCATCGGCGTTTGTTATGACAGTGAGCTTTCTTACCGGCAAGCATGAAGTGGAGGAATTATTTGATGCCGAATTAGTTAATACGGCTAAATTTGTGGTAATGACACAGAATAAGTTTAACTTAGATTATGTTCCTGATAGCTTAAATTCACCTAATAACGCTTCTACTTCTACTTATAAGGCACCCAAATTCCATTCCTATGAAGATAAAGTATCTATTCAGCTTTATGATAAAGACTTTTCGCTAGTCCTAAAGTCGGATCGAGCGCCTAACTTTTCATTAGAATATATAGAGGAAGGTTTTTTCCACCTAAAACAAGATGGCCGTTTTTGGCATTTATTTGCTATTTACAATCCTATGCTGGAGCAGTGGGTTGTAACGGCTCAAGATGAACATATTCGCCAAGAGCTGGTCGGTGCAATAAGTATGCAGCTATTAACGCCATTTTTATTTGGTTCTCCAATCTTACTACTATTTATTTGGTATATTTTAAACCGGGGGTTATCGCCTTTATTAGAATTAGCAATCAGTATCAAGAGTCGTAACCCATCACACTTATTGCCGATCAAACTTGGAGATATGCCACAAGAAATATCGCCTATTGTAACGGCAATTAATCGTTTAATGGAAAAATTATCAGCAACGATTGAGCGGGAAAAGCAAATTACTTCAGATGCAGCACATGAGTTAAAAACACCACTTGCAACCATTCGCCTTCATGCCCAAAATGCTAGTTACGCAACGAATATGCAAGAATGTAAGGAGTCTTTAGCAGACTTATTAAATAGTGTGGAAAAAAGTACTCACCTCGTAGAGCAATTATTAAAGTTGGCTCGTTTAGAGCCTTTAGAGGAAGCTACCCTAAATACAAATATGTTGGACGTAGGGCAA
>CAYMMQ010000020.1:0-24275 GCA_964391585.1 uncultured Ectothiorhodospiraceae bacterium | reverse complement strand
CTAGCTTTCTCTCTAGTTTTAAAGAGCGAAAGCTAGGCCAGCAAGAAAACTTCTTATAATTGCTCTAACATGCGCTTTCTAGCAGCTTTATACTCTTTTTCAGTAATCAGACCATCTTTTCGTAACTTATTAACTCGGTTAATACGCTCTTCCATTGAAGGCAATAATGAAGAATTCATTCGATCTTGTTGAGCGGGGATCACAGGAGACACACCCATTCGCTTGATATCTCTCTCTCTTAAATTTTCATCCGCATACCGGTTATTTCTATATCGATAATCATCATAACGCTCACGATAACGCGCTCTTTCTCTATCTGCTTCACAGTCAAGCTTAACATTTAACTTACCCGCTTCAAGACTCGCTCTATGGACTCGTTTTTTATACTCGTTACAGCCTTCTTTTTTTATGACTACCGCACCGTATAAGTCTTGTAATTCATGATCATAAACAGTTGGATAAAGTGTTTGAAAAGAAATTTTCACAGGAGTTGTGCCAACAGATTTTTCTAGTACAAAAACTTCTGCCCCAGAAGGTTGTGAACTCACTTCCACATCTGTGCTCCTGGTGTTAAAAGTAAAAGGATTACTTATACAGCCTTGCATTAACAGAGTTAAACAGAAAGTACTAGCACCAATTAATCTTTTATTGCTCATTATAGCGTTCTCCATCAAGATATTTGTATATTGCCAACAATCGCACCTTAATCAACCACTGCATAGCAACACCATTAAGTGGGCAACAATAACAGATTTACTCCGTAAATTAAATACAAAATATTAAACTGATCAGAAATTTAAGCAATCAAACTTCAATTTTTTTAGTTTTTGCAAGAATTGATAATACATGATCAGCAATTCGAAATGAGTTGGCATAAATTGTCCAAGTATATGGAACACTTCCTCCTGTTGGCATAAAGCTCCCATCGCTAATAAATAAATTTTCCACCTCATGAGCTTGGCAATATTTATTGAGTACTGAGTTCTTTGAATCGTCACCAAAACGACAGCCACCGGCAACTAAATTTGTTGGAGGTTCTCCTGAGGCAAAAGCTAACACATTTTCCGCTCCCATTTGTTTTAATACCTCTGCACCTTTATTGGCTAAATACCAACCAGTTCGTAAGTTTTGCACATGAAAGCCCACTTTAACCTTGGCAACCGGCATACCCCATTTATCTTTAATTTTTTCATCTAAAGAAACAAAGCAATCATCAATTGGCAACCAATCACTAAAGGCTTCTATTTTTAGATACCGCCCTTGCTGAAAATGGGTTTTAATTTTTTGCTGTAATGATTTCCCCCAAACTAAACCTTTTTCGTCCCAAATCTGCCGTGAAGCTCTGGCAATAGGGTTAGGATGTAAATGAACAAAGTCGATGGTACCGCCTTTTTGTTTAGCACCAAAATCTTTATCATCAATCACATACCAATCTTGCAAACTTCGATTAATAAAAGCCCTTGGAAACTCAGCCAATTTTTGTGCTTTCTCATCATCAAACTTGGCATATGTTAATAAGCCAGACCCTGCTCCGCCACCTGCAAATAGTAAATTTTTTCCCACTAGCCCGTTATTATTAAGTAAACCATGTGGAAATTTTGGCCCTTTTGAATTTAATAACAAACGTGATGTTTCAATTGCTTGACAAGCCAGCACATAGATTTTGGCATCGACATTAAACGTTTTATTAAAACTATCTCGGTACTCAACATGGGTTATTTTACCTTGTTGATTTGAGTGAACTTTGGTGACATGAGCATGACTTTTAATGGTACAGTTCCCTGTTAATACCGCCTCATCAAGCAATGCAACCCGAGCACTTCCTTTTGCACCCGTTGCACAACCATAAGCGCCACAATAACCACTATAACTACAAGATTTTCGCTGCAACGCTGGGTAGGGCAAAATTGCTCTAGCGGTAGTGAGGGCTTGAAAACCTAACTGTTCACAGGCCTGATCAATATATGAAGCTATAGGATGTTCTTTAGTTGCAGGGTAAGGAAAATTGTGCGAACTGCGTGGTTCAAGAAAGGGATGTTTAACTACTTTGCCAGAAACCCCGACCACTTTTTCTACTTTATCATAATACGGCTCTAAATCTTGATAACTAATTGGCCAATCCGCCATATTAGCTCCCGCTATTTTGCCAAAATTTGAGAGCAGCTTAAAATCTACGGGTTTCATACGATGAAAAAAACCACTCATAAAATTGCTCGAGCCACCTACTACATTACCATTCCATAAATTCCAAGAAGAATCTTTAGTTGCAAAGCTCGACCAGCTACCATTATCGTTTTCTTGTTCAATCACATGTTGCTCGTCATTGAGATCAGGACTATAAACCTGGTTTATACAACAAGCTATTTCATCTTTGAAAAAGTCACTATTTTTTAACCAAGGACCTTTTTCTAACACCAGTACTGAATAACCACTTTTTGCTAAGGTATAGGCAATTGGACCTGCTCCAGCACCACTACCAACAAGGCAAATATCATAATCCATTAGAGTGTGTAACTGATAAGTTTATCAGGTCGCGGAAAACCTGCTTGATGCTCCAACCATTTCCAACCAATTGTATTGGTATTGGCTCCATAAAATGGATCGCTTAATAAAGCTTCTAGTATTTTATTTAATAAATGAGCTAACCACCTCTGCCCTTGTCGATCTTGCTCTACTAACCTCAATAGTTGCTCTTTATCATCCACCCCTAAAGCAGCAAATGATTGTTTAAATTTTTTTTTAGCCAGTAAGTCCACTTTTTTTAACTGGTATTGATAATCTTGATAAATAGATGAACTTTTACCTTGTTTTAATAAAAACTGATAAAGCCATTGATGCGCATTAAATTGTGCTGCACTGGGAGTATTTTGACCTTCTGGAAAAAGGTGTTGTTGTAGCGCTAATAGTGTTTTCCAGTCTTTTGCTGAAAATAATGGTTTATCTGCTATGGACGAACTAGCAAAAACCAGTTGACTCAGCAAAGGGTAAGACAGCAGTAAACTAAAAGAACTGATAAATTGACGTCGATTCATCTTTTATCTCAAAATAATCAAGGCAGTTCTAGTTTAAAACTTTCAACTAAAACCACCTTGATATAAATATATTAACTAAGCAGTTTGTTGTGACTTTTCTATCGCTTGTTCAATATCGGCAATAATATCATCAATATGTTCTATACCCACCGAAATCCGAACCAAGTCCTCACTGACACCAGCAGATTTTAGCTCTTCATGATTAAGCTGTCTATGGGTGGTAGAAGCAGGATGACAAGCCAAGGACTTCGCATCACCAATATTGACTAAACGTAAGATCATCTGCAAGGCATCAATAAATTTAGCTCCGGCTTCTTTGCCACCGGCCAGACCAAAACTCAAAATTCCAGATGCTTTACCACTGCTAATTTTATCCGTTAATGCCTTATAGGGACTATTGGCTAAAGCTGCATAATTGACCCAATTAACCTTGGGGTGATTTTGCAAATACTCAGCAACCGCTTGAGCATTTTCACAATGACGCTCCATTCTTAACGCTAGTGTTTCAAGACCTTGTAACAATAAAAATGCACTATGTGGTGATAAAGCTGATCCCGTATTACGTAAAGGTGCAACTCGACAGCGACCAATATAAGCAGCAGCACCTAATGCTTCCGTATAAACCACGCCATGATAAGAGGGATCGGGTTGATTTAAAATAGCAAAGCGTTCTTTATTAGCAATCCAATCAAAATTACCCGAGTCAATAATAATGCCGCCTACCGTTGTTCCATGGCCACCAATATACTTGGTCAAAGAGTGAACAACTATATCGGCGCCTAACTCAATTGGACGGCATAAATAAGGGGTTGCAACCGTATTATCCACAATCAACGGAATACCATGATCATGGGCTATTTTAGCTAAGGCACTTATATCAACAATATTTCCAGCAGGATTACCAATGGACTCACAATATAATAATTTAGTCTTTTCATCAATTAAAGCAGCCAGTCCCGCATAATCATCTGCAAGCGCCATACGCACTTCAATCCCTTGCTTAGGAAGACTATGAGCAAATAAATTATATGTTCCTCCATATAATTGACTGGTGCTAACAATATTGTCACCCGCTTCGCTGATACATTGAATGGCATAAGTAATGGCAGCCATGCCTGAAGCGACTGCTAAGCCGGCAATACCGCCTTCCATTTCAGCAAGACGTTGCTCTAATACCGCTGTGGTGGGATTCATTATTCGGGTATAAATATTACCCGCTACTTTTAAGTCAAATAAATCAGCGCCATGTTGCGTATCATCAAAGGTATATGATGTGGTTTGATAAATGGGAACTGCAGCTGCTTTAGTGGTTGACTCAGGTGTATATCCTGAATGTAGGGCGATTGTTTCACGTTTCATAGCGACTCCTTAAAATGATAAACTCTTTATGATTATTCAATGATTATAGGGATTAACGTTGCAAAATTTATTATTAAATCTATAATTAACTACCATTCAAAACTGAAGAAAATCTGATGCTTGCCGATACATCTGCTAATACTCACTTTTAATTTATTGCCACTATCCGCAAGGATATATCAACCAAGGATCTCTATAATGATGATGAAAAAAACATCTCTTATTCTTCTGATAGTATTATGCTGTGGTATCAGTTTAAATCCATTATCAGCGGATGACATTTCAGACCTTAAAAAACAATTACAAGCAATGCAAGCACAAATGCAACAACTGCAAGCAAAAATTGAGGCCCAAGAACAAATTCTGCAACAACAAAAAGTTATTATGGAACAAGAAATAGTTGCTGATGTTCAAGAAAACAACAAAAACAAACAGGCTATGACAATTTCTGGCCTGGTCGAAGTCACTGCAATCCACAGCAATAGTGATGGCTGGGGAAAAGCCAATGTCAACGACATCAATCTTGCTACTTTAGCTCTTGATATTTCTGCTCCCATCGGTAGTTGGGCAACCGCCAATATCAATTTTTTTTACGAAGACAATGATACAGATATTTTACCGATAGACCAAGCTTTTCTTGAGTTCTCCAACCCAGAGCAAAGCCCTTTATTTTTCACTATTGGTCGCACTTATGTGCCCTTTGGCAACCTATCCTCCAATATGGTTTCCTATCCTATTACTTTTACCTTGGCGGATACCCGCGAAGATATTGCTTTAGCTGGTTTAAGTTTTGATAATGGTCTACATACCTCCATTTATACTTTTAGTGATGATGTGGCAAAAATGGGTAAAAACCATGAAATGAATTTTGGTGCCGATTTGGCTTATGTGGATGATAATTTTGATCTTGGCGTTGCCTATATCAGCAATATGGGAACATCAACCACCTTACAAGATTTGATTGCTTCCAACCCACAAGGTTATATTCAAAAATATATTCCAGGTGTTCGTATACATGCTATTGCGAATATGGAACCTTTTAGCCTAATTGCTGAGTATATTAGTGCATTAGATCCCTTTGCAGCTTATGAATTAACTCAGGTGACAGACAAAACCTTAAAACCAAGAGCGTACAATATTGAGCTAGCCTATAACTTTACACTTGCAGGTAAAGAAGCCACATTTGCCCTAGGTTATCAAGGTTCTAAAGATATGTACTTTGATCTGGCCACTACCGATCTGTTTGAAAAAGCATGGTTAGCCAGTTTAGCCTTTAACCTCAATGAAAATACCAGTTTATCGATGGAGTGGCGACGTGCAAATGCCTATCAGCTTGTAAAAAGTGGACTAAATAACGCTTATAAAGCTGAAGACTTATTTCAACTATTATTGTCCTATGAGTTTTAAATATGATAGTAAAACTTTGTAGTAGCATTCAATGAAATCTAAGATAATATTTTTTATTGTAAACTCTGCCTTACAAGTATTATCATTTTTACCTTTGCCTATCAATCATTTTTTAGCAGGAGTATTAGGTTATTGCTTTTATATTTTTAAAACCAAGGCTTATAAAATATCGCTGATTAATATTAGATTGTGTTTTCCAGAGCTATCGCAACAACAGCAACAGCAGTTGCTCAAAGATAGCCTTGTTGAACTTGGTAAAAATATACTGGAACTTGGTTTTGTCTGGAAAAAACCGGTGGATGAAGTACTATCAAAAATCACTGTTAGCGGCATGTCTCCGATAAAACAGTTGATTGAACAACATAGCGGAGTGATTATTTTAACCCCTCATCTCGGTTGCTGGGAAATTGCTGGTTTATATATGGCAAAACAGCTACCATTTACAACCTTATACCAGATACCTAAAGTTTTAGCCGTGGATCCCGTTATAAAAACAGCAAGAGAGCGTTCTGGCACTCACTTAGTCAAAGCGGATAAGCGTGGGCTTTCCAGCCTGCTAAAAGCGCTTAAAGCGGGAAAAGCAACAGGGATATTGCCCGATCAAACCCCCAAAGATACCACAAGTGGTCTTTATGCCCCTTTTTTTTCTCAGCCTGCCTTAACGATCACTTTGGTATCTGCTTTGGCTAAAAAAACTCAAGCCAAAATTTTTATAGGTTATGCAAAACGCTTGGAGCAAGGGCAAGGTTATGACTTTGTTTTATATCCAGGAGATGATGATTTATATAGTGATGATAACTTAATTGCCGCTACAGCACTTAATCGCCAAGTGGAGCAACTGATTAGAGAGTGTCCACAGCAGTATTTATGGAGTTATAAGCGCTTTAAAAATCAGGGTATAGGAATAAAATCTATTTATTTATAAAATTCAGGAGAACAATGATGCGTTTTGATTCAATCCACAATTATTATGAAACCTTAGTGGTTCGAGAATTAATCGATTATTACGCCAGTAAAATCAAATCAATGGATGAAGATTATTTGCAAGATATTGCCTGTCTTGCTTTAAATATGTTGCCAGCAAGATATGTGAGACATGATGTGGATATGGCGTTTTTTTTGACCAGTAATGAACGCAAAGAAATATCTCGCATGGTCGCTCAAGCCGTGCAAGATGCGATAGAGCAAGCATCAAAGTATAGCAATGAAGATGATAGACCAACTACTTTTAGCAGTTAAGCTAAAAAACTGTTACAAAACTGAATAAATTACTATAAATACTCATTTTATTGTAAATAATATTTTTATTTTTTTATTATAACTTTAAACAAATTGCTTTCTCGGTCGTCAATAAAGTCAATATCAGAGTAGGCTTTAATTGCCCTTCGTATTCCATTTCCAAGCCCACGATAGGGTAAAAGTTTTGTCGCAAAGGAAGCCAAAACCGGATTGCGGATATTTGAGTTACCTGATTTAATATTCTGAATGGTCAAATTATTGGGCAAATGACCGGGGCTAATAATTTCAATTCGATTGCTGAAAATGAATATTCTGATTGGAGTGCTAATAAAGTAGTCCCGATGGATCAGCGAATTCGCAACAAGCTCTTCAAAAACAACTTTAGGAATTATGGGGATTCCTAATGAGTTTACAGACTGTCCAGCTTGTTCGTGTCGAATATTAATCATAAGAAATGAAATAGTATGCTGAAATATTTCTACCAAGTTTCCTTTAATATCTCGGCTATCAATATAATTATCCGTATCAATATCTTCACCAGGATAAGCTACTGCTTTTACAATAAAGGTAGGTAATCTAAAATGTGACTGTTTAGCAAATAGAAGCGCTCCGGCAATATTGAGTGTCCCGTTTTTTGCCAAATTCATGTTGTTTAAAATATTATGTACCGAGTTATCCTGTGCATCAAGACTTTCCCCATACTCTTTCATAAGAAATTTTTCAAAGAATGGTAAATCTATCTCGCTAACAGTCAAACCATTTGCAGGTGTTTCATCACCGTGGAGCAAACCGGCAGACTGAAACATACGCTGAATTTCTTCACGACTGGTAACTTTTCTTTTGTCGCTGCCGCTCTTTACCCATATTGCACCGCTATTGTCCATGTAGGGTTTACTGATTCCTTCAGGAATAAAAACAATGATAACAAGGCCATCAGGATGATTTACATTTTCCGTTATGGGGTTTACAGGCGGTCTGACTGATTGTGTTGCTGCATTTGAAATAAGTTGATTCAAGCGACTCACATCTTTTTTTGTCAAACCAGTTACAGTCCAGTTCTTATCCTCGACTCCAATAAATATTTTCCCACCGCCAGAATTACTGAGTGCAACAACTTCAGCGGCGAGAGAATCAACATTATGAAAATTTTCTTTGTATTGATTTCTCGTATCTTCACCTCTGGCAAGTATTTCTATAAGTTCTGAGGTTTCCATATCCCGTATATCTCCTTACGTTTATTAAAGGCATCTTCACCGCCTTCCATAGTATCTACAATTTCTTTCTGCAATACCGGTGAATCAATACCCCCTGTATGAATCGTAATTCTATCATCCTCATATCGACAGGAATGAATCTGTTCTGCATCACCCAAAACCGGAAAATTTGCATTATGAGTGGCAAAAAGGAACTGGGCATGAGGCTTGAGGTTTCGTATCAGTTTTATCACATCTTCATAAATAGTTTGATTATCAAGATCATCTTCAGGCTGATCTACTATAATCAAATCGTTTTCCTGTTGATTCAGGACAAAAAGGATAAGTGCGGAAGCTCGTTAACCTAATGAATGATGTTGAAGCTCCTTGCCACGATACTTGATAGTAAATTTATTCTGCACCTGATAAACAAGCAGATCCTTCAAGTTGTCAAAAAAGTACTTCTCAAATGTCTCAGGCGATGATCCTGCATTCTTTCTTGCGTTTTCAAAATCACGATACAGAGTCCCAAAGTCTGAGTACTCATTTACAAGCGTTGATAACGTGTTCTCTCTGATTCCACTTCCCCTGAACATGTTTTTCATAAAAGAAAGAAACCCAGATTTATCTCCTTTGAATTCAGGCTCTATGGTCAGGGATGATTGTTTATTGTTGATTTTATCCAGCTGAACCTTGATTGCCTGAAACTATTTATGTTTCAAGCTATTTTTACAACAAAATTAGCTTAGAAATACCCAGTCAATAATTCAATAAAGTTTAACTACGGTACTCGGCATTGATTTTGACATAATCATAGGAAAAGTCACAGCTCCAAATCGTTTCCGATGCAGAACCTCTTGCTAAGTTAACAGCAATGTTAATTTCTTTTTGATTCATCACGGCTTGACCTTGTTCTTCTGTATAGCTGCTAGACTTTGCTCCAGCAGCAACAATACAGACATCATCTAAATAAATATCTATATTATCAACTTGCAAATTATCAACTGGCGCACGGCCAACAGCAGCTAAAATTCGCCCCCAATTAGGATCACTGGCAAAAAAGGCTGTTTTAACTAAAGGAGAGTGGGCAATAGTATAAGCGACATCTAAACATTCCTGCTGATTTAAACCATCATTAACGTTAATCGTTATCAGCTTGGTTGCCCCTTCACCATCGACAACAATGGCTTTGGCCAGATCAATAAATACCGACTTTAACAAGCTTTTAAATTTATCTTTATCCTGCTGCTCTAAACCTGCGTAGGCAAGTTTTTTCCCCGTGGCTATCAAGATACAAGAATCATTGGTTGAAGTATCTCCATCCACCGTAATTCGGTTAAATGAAACATTGCTCATTTCCAGTAATAAATCTTGTGTTTCATCCTTGCTTAAACAAATATCAGTTGCAACATATGCAAGCATGGTTGCCATATTAGGATGGATCATACCAGAGCCTTTGCATATTCCGCTAACACTAATCAATTGACCGTTAATAGTGACTTGCCCAGATGCCATTTTTTGCTGGGTATCTGTGGTCATAATTGCTTGTGCCGCTGCAGACCAATTATCTGTGGCTAATTTTTCTTTTAATGCTGGCAAGGCTTTGACTATGGCATTAATATTTAGTGTTTCACCAATCACACCGGTAGAAAATGGAAACACTTGCTCCACTTTGCTAGCCATCAAATTAGCGACTTCATCACAACACCTTATGCCATTATCATATCCCGATTTTCCGGTACCGGCATTCGCATTACCCGAGTTAACTAACAGATAAAAGGGAGAGGTAGTATCTAATACTTTTAAGTGTTGCTGGCAAATTTTCACAGGTGCCGCACAAAATGCATTTTTGGTAAAAACACCTGCTATGGAGCTATTGGGATCAACTTGCATCAGTAATAAATCTTGCTTGATGCTTTTTGCTTTAATGCCTGCTGCAATAGTTGCTAACTTAATACCTTCAATTGCAATTGGGGAGGAGATATTTAGCATTTCTAACTCTCTGTTAATAGAACTTAAACAACTTCAAAATATCTACTTTTGTGGAGATTTGGTATTTCTTTTTTCTGATGAGGACTGTTTGAGCGAAGCGAGTTCCGCAGACAGAAAAAAGGAATGGCAAAGCTCTGCTTACCGAACATTTAGTACATATCTTAAGATTTCAAGTAGCATGGGTATAATACCTTTTATCTTAACGCACCATGACACTGTTTATATTTTTTGCCACTACCACATGGACAAGGCTCATTTCTTCCGACTTTTTGCTGCTCTCTTCGAAATGGGGTATGGGCTTCTTCTTCAGCTGCTTGCTCATTTTGTTGTTGCATACCCAAAGCAGCAACTTCATCATGCTGATACTCAACGCCTTCAGCTTGTTGATGCTCATAGTCAGGAACTTCCTCCACATCTTTAACTTGCAGGTGCGTGAGATAAGCAACAACATCATATTTGATATTATCAAGCAGTTTAGAAAACAGCTCAAATGATTCTCTTTTATATTCTTGCTTAGGATTTTTTTGCGCATAACCACGCAAATGAATGCCTTTACGCAAATAATCCATCGCAGATAAATGTTCTTTCCACAAGTTATCTAGCACTTGCAACATCACACTTTTCTCAACTCGACGCATGGCATCTGAACCAACGAGCCCTTCTTTTTTCTGATAAATGATCTGCATATCTTGCAGAATTTTTTCTCTTAATGTCTCCTCATGCAAACTGTCATCTTCATCTAGCCATTGCTGTATGGGAAGATCAATATAAAATTCATCTTTAAATCGCTTTTCCAAGTCAGTAATATTCCACTGCTCTTCAATGCTGCCAGGCAAGATATATCCATCGACTAATTGATTTATCACATCAAAACGGACATCATTAATTGTTTCAGAAATATCATCAACTTCCATTAACTCTGCTCTTTGCTGATAAATAATTTTTCTTTGTTCGTTGGCAACATCATCATATTCTAATAATTGCTTACGAATATCAAAGTTATGCCCTTCTACTTTGCGTTGCGCACTTTCAATTGATTTGGAAACCAAAGGATGTTCAATAGCTTCCCCTTTTTCCATACCAATTTTTTTCATAAAGTTGCTTATCTTAGGTGAAGCAAAAATTCGCATCAAGGTATCTTCCATCGATAAATAAAAGCGTGATGAACCAATATCTCCTTGCCTACCAGAACGTCCTCTTAATTGATTATCAATACGGCGTGACTCATGTCTTTCAGTGCCGATAATATGCAAGCCACCATTATCAACTACTTGCTGATGTCTTGCCTGCCATGCTGTTTTAACTTGTTCAATAGTTGCTTCATCAGGATTTTCTAAAGCATTAAGCTCAGTCTCTAAATTTCCACCTAAAACTATGTCCGTTCCACGCCCCGCCATATTGGTAGCGATAGTAACTGCCCCCGGTCGCCCTGCATTAGCAATAATATCTGCTTCTCTTTCATGTTGTTTCGCATTTAAAACTTCATGCTTAATATTCGCATCCGTTAATTTTTTATCCAAAATTTCAGAAACATCTATCGATGCTGTTCCGACTAACGTAGGCTGCCCTCGTTGCTGACAATCTAGAATGTCTTCAATAATAGCATCATACTTTTCTTCTTGGGTTAAATAGATTAAATCACCACGATCTTCCCTACTCATCGGTTTGTTGGTTGGAATGACGATGACTTCAAGTCCATAAATTTGTTGGAACTCAAATGCTTCTGTATCAGCCGTTCCGGTCATTCCGGATAGTTTTTCATACAATCTAAAATAATTTTGAAAAGTGATTGAAGCTAAGGTTTGATTTTCTAGTTGAATTTGTGCGCCTTCTTTTGCTTCGACAGCCTGGTGCAAGCCATCAGACCACCTTCTTCCCGGCATTGTTCGGCCAGTGAATTCATCAACAATAACTACAGTGCCTTGATTAACAATATAATCAACATTCTTTTTAAACAAATAATGAGCTCTTAACGCTGCATTAATATGGTGTAATAACATGATTTTAGAAGCATCATATAAACTTTCTCCCTCGGCAAGCAAACCTTCTTGCAACATTAAATCTTCAATTTTTTCATGTCCAGCATCGCTAATAATAATTTGCTTATCTTTTTCATTAATCGCAAAATGCCCTGGAGGAGGCTCTTGATCTGCTTCTAGTTTTTCAATAAACTCCTGTTGCTCCAATGATGGGATTATGGCATTTATTTTTTCATACGTTAGTGCATTATCTTCAGCAGGGCCTGAAATAATCAGTGGCGTTCTTGCTTCATCGATTAAAATAGAGTCCACTTCATCTATAATAGCAAAGTGCAATTTTCTCTGAACTTTATCTTCCACAGAAAATGCCATATTGTCACGTAAATAATCAAAACCAAACTCATTATTTGTGCCATAAGTGATATCAGCTGCATAGGCTTTTTGCTTCTCATCACTGGATTGACCAGACAAGATTACCCCAACGCTTAAACCAAGAAAATTATAGAGTTGTTGCATCCATAATGCATCACGCTTAGCCAAGTAATCATTAACCGTAACAACATGTACACCTTCCCCCGACAATGCATTCAGATACACGGCTAATGTTGCCATTAAGGTTTTACCTTCACCGGTACGCATCTCTGAAATTCGACCTTCATTTAACACCATTGCACCAATTAGCTGTACATCAAAGTGACGCATCTTCATCACTCGTTTGCTCGCTTCTCTTACTGTGGCAAATGCTTCACTCAAAATTTTATCTAACGATTCATTATTCGCCAATCGTTCCCTAAACTGCAACGTTTTTGCTTGTAATTCTTCATCACTAAGGGCGATATATTGCTCTTCTAATGCATTTATTGTTACAACAGTTTTACTATAGCGTTTAATTTCACGATCGTTGCGACTACCAAAAATTTTTTTGAAAAGTGTTTTTACCATAAGAGTTTTCTTTTTATTAGGTTTGATTATTTATAGAAATTAAAAAAAGAGGATGAATATTCACGATGTTTTAATACGATGCTGGCGCACATATTTTAATGGATTCAGCTTTTGACCATTTTTAATCACTTCATAGTGAACATGAGGCCCCGTGGAACGGCCTGAAGAACCAACTTTACCAATGATGTCACCTTGTTTGATCAGTTGACCAATTTCAACTAGCGTTTCTTTACAATGTCCATATCGTGTCACTAAGTTGTTACTGTGCTTTATCTCAATCAGCTGGCCATATCCTGACTTTTTCCCCACCCAAGTCACTAAACCTGATGCAGTCGCTATAATATTATCCCCTTTCTTTGCCGCAATATCGAGCCCCTTATGGCGAGTAATATAACCAGAAAAAGGATCCTTGCGCAAACCAAAATAAGAAGAAATCCAGCCATTTTCAGTTGGTTTACCCATAGGTTTAATTTCTTGCTCTATGCTTTTAACTGCTAACAAGGTCTCTAAAATGTGTAATTCTTCTGATTTTAATTTGATTTCACTGGCAATCGATAAAAATCGTTCTTCGACATTAATTGACTCTTGAGCTGCTAATAATACGTCACCGTCATCAACCGGGCCTCCGATCGACAAAGGTCCAGCAAAATTAAAGCTACTAGCATCTAAGTTAGCTTTATCAATTAATTTTTCCCCCAAAGCATCTAATTTAATCAACTGCGTTTGCATTTTAGCTAATTGAATCGTTAAAACTTCTGTTTGCTCATCAAGTTGCATTTTAAGCTTTTCAACTTCAAGTCTATCTTTTTGTAAAAGATTGACAATATCAACTTCCTTGACAGCGGCTGAGGCGTCTTTTTGTAAAATAGTTGTTGATGCAAAATTGGCTTGATATGTCGCCATGGCAAGTATCAGCAAGGCAGCAATGCTAAACAAAACAATAATAAAAGGTGATATAATGATGCTTCTCGCTGGCACACCAGCTTTATTAATGACTAATATATGCATTTTTTATTCTACGATCTCATCTTAAGTTTTAGTTATGCTGCTTAAATATTAATAAGTGAATTAGGGAATATATGGACTACAAAAAGAAAAATAAAGACAAAAAAGCACTGAATTATTTGCATTCAATCAACAAACAGTCCCAAAAGTTATATCAAGATGTTCTACAGTTTATTCCACTTAACTTACAAAATAACATTATCAGCATAAGTTATCAGCATGGAATATTAAGCCTAAACCTATCAAGTCAACTGGCTATTAATCAACTTAGGTTTTTATTGCCTTCCTTGCAACAACAATTACAACAAAGTCCTAATTTTGCTTCCCTAAAAAAAATCAGCCTCATTATAGCAACTATTGCTACGAACTCCCAGCAAAGTATCTATAATAAACCCCAGATAGAGCGCAAATTTTCACCTCAATCCGCAGATGAGCTGTTAGAATTTTCCAAGTCCATCGATTATCCTGATCTCAAACAGTCATTACAACGGCTTTCTCAAACTTTAAAAGAAAATAGTACTATTATCGAGAAAAACAAATAATAACAAAATAGTACTTGTCAAATTTTTTAAATTTGCTATCTTTAGCACATTAAATCTTAATTTCTGAAAAATTTTATTAACCACTTCATTATAAAAAGGTCATAAGGTATTAACCATGCTAAAGCAATTTCTTTTAACCTCTATTTTGTTATCTAGCTTTTTATCTAGCACTGTAGCGATTGCTAATACAGCAATGAATATTGAAAAAAATGCTCAGCAATTACTACAAAGCATGATTGAGAATCTTGAGTCTGACCTCATTGCTCACAATGATCAACTCAAAAAGGATCCTGTGTTAACGTCTAGTATTTTACAAAAGCACCTTTTAGGCAATGTCCACTTCCCTATTATGTCGCGTTATGTTTTAGGAAAAAACTGGAACAAATTAAATAAAGTACAAAAAGATAAATTTCTTACCTTATTTCAACAACTCTTAGTGCGTTTTTATACTAAAATTTTTATCGAGTACACCCAAAAAAATCAAATTGAAAAAGGAATGATTTCGTTTTTACCATATTATGAAAAGTCTAACTCAAAGTATTCTCGAGTAAAAACAAGTGTAAAACTATCCAATAATTCTCCCAAAACAAGGGTTAACTATTCTATGTATAAAACAAGAAGTAATGGATGGAAGGTTTATGATATCAGTATTGAAGGGATCAGTTTGGTTAAAACCTACCAAGCATCATTTAATAGCATTATCAAAAAAGAAAGCGTAGATGCGTTATTAGCTCATTTACAACAAAAAGTTGATCAACTGAACAACTTTATGCAAACTGCTCCAGAATAATACGTTCGTCTAAAGAATGATTTTGATCAAACATTAATTGAACATAAGTTTCTTTTTTTTCTGTTATGCAAACAGAAACCACATCATTGATTTCATTTGAATCAGCAGTGGCGCTAATCGGCCTTTTTTTAGGATCCATATTTACGATTTCAATACAGACATGATGTGGTAACAAAGCTCCACGCCAACGACGAGGTCTAAATGGACTGATTGGGGTAAGTGCTAAAATGCTTGAACCAATAGGAATAATAGGGCCATGAACAGATAAATTATAAGCGGTACTTCCTGCCGGAGTGGCTATTAAAACACCATCACTGATCAACTTTTCTAGCCGAACTTTGCCATCAATAATAATTTCTAAATTCGCAGCTTGCTGAGATTTTCTGATTAAAGAGACTTCATTAAAGGCTATAGCATAATGTTTTTTACCATCGGATGTTGTCGCTTCCAAGGATAAAGGATACAATTTTTCACAACTTGCCTCTTCTAAGCGACCGGGCAAATCACTCTCATCAAATGCGTTCATTAAAAAACCCACTGTCCCTTTATTAAAACCATAGATGGGTTTTTGTAAATTTAAATATTTGTGCAAACAATGTAAGACAAAACCATCACCACCTAAAGCAATAATCACATCAGCCTGATCAACAGCAACAAAATTATAACGAGAATGTAATAATTTTTTTGCCTGATAAGCCGTTTCTGAATTGGCTGCTACACAAGCCATTTTTTGATATTTCATCTTTTAGGTTTCCTTGGCATTAAACAAGTATCAGCAGTATATGCCTAACTATAATTTATGTAAACAAAATGAAATTTTATAATGTCGTTGCATAGAAGATGAAACGACACTATAACTCTCCGAAAAAGTGCTATAGTGTCTTATTGTAAATGTGAAGGGAGAATGTATTACTTGACGCTGTCAGAATCTGATGATTTATTTTTGTTTACACTATCGAGCATTTGTGAAACTATTGCCGAATCTTTAGTCTGCTGTGCTTCATCAGCATTGCTATTATTAGCGGCTAAAATATTAGGCATTAACTTATTAATGGTTTGATTCGGCGATGCGATGAAATCAAATGCAGGCGCTTGTATCAATTTATCTAGTTTTTGGAAAAACTGTGAGAGTTGTTTAGAGTCATTAGCAACTGGGTTTTGAGAAAGTTCTTTTGTTGAGGCTTGTGTTGCTGCTTGTTGTATTTGTTGATATGCTCCCAGAGCACTTTTACTGGTTTCAGAATATTGCATAGAGACAGAAAATTTAGCTAATTGATCCGAATTATATCCAAGATCCTGCGCCTTAGAAAAAGCATCGCCAATATTTCCCTGATAAAAATCTTTGGCTACACCATTGAGTTGTTTAATTAAATTATCAATCGCACCTTTTTCTTTATCATTAAGATTACCTTCAACGCTGTATTGAATACTGGCAGAAAAAGAGCTCGATTGTTGATAACTTGAGCTTATACCATTTTTATTGCTAGTTTGTGACTGACTAATATTTTCTTGATACGATGATGATAAGTTAATGGTCACTTTATCACCTTCTTGAGTAAAAATTTCTACATTAGTTTGTTTTTCTTGCAAACTATCAAATTGTTTTGCTACCGCTTGTTTTGCTTCCTCCATGGGGAGAACAGTTGCTTGCGCTGGTGCATCAGGATCTGCCATTTTTTGTAAACCGCCTTGAATAAGGCTATAGGTCTTATCAATATCTTCTTTTACTTTCCCATTTAATACACCAATAGCATCTAAAATATCTCTAGCTTCTTTAAAACCTTTATTAATAGCATCTGTTGCTGTCTCAAGCACTTGCTTGGGATCTTTTCCATTATTAGTTGCTTGATTTACCGCAGCATCAACAAAAGACAAAATGCGATCGGAAACTTTTTCCGGCGTGAAATCGTTTTTATCCAAACCCTTCAGATCAACTCCAGCAGCTTTAAATTTTTCATGAAGCTTATTAATCACTTCATGTTGTAAAATCTTCTGTGTTTTTTCTACCGAAAGAATACCGGTCGACAAATCTTGAGCAACTGATGTAACCTGCTCTTGCTGACGATGGGGAGGTGGAATATTCACATGATTTGTAGCAGTCGCATTTGTTTGCTGACTGCTTATGCGATCTATATTCATCATTTTGTTTACCTCTAAATTAACCTATATTTTATTTCTGCTTATTTTTTACCATGAAAAACGAGCCATTTTCAGCTCTTTTTCCCAGCATTTTCCAACTTTTTTCCAACAGAAAGGTTTTATCCGTATATTTTATACTATATTAGCGTTCAGGAAATGAATTTCTTTATATTTAACTTGCTTTGTTTTATGATCTACATATTTACAAATTTTGGAGTAATAAATGACAAGTCAGGTGACATTAACAAAAAACAACATTACATTTCCAGTTGAGGAAAGTGAGTCCATCCTAGATGCTGCAGTAAATCAAGGCATTAGTTTTCCTTATGCTTGTAAAAAAGGCATCTGCGGGGCATGTAAAGGTAAAGTTGTTCAAGGAGAATTTGATTATATCATTGACCCCACTCGCCTAAGCGAAGAAGAAAAGCAACAAGGTTTTACACTTTTTTGTTGTGTTAAAGCTAAGCAAGATTTAGAAATAGAAATTGATCTTGTTGAAGAAATTAAAGATATTGAAATTAAACATTTGCCAAGCAAAGTGCAAGAGTTGAAAAAATTAGCTCATGATGTCATGTATATCATGTTAAAACTTCCGCAAAATCAGTCATTAGCTTTTTTGCCCGGACAATATATTGATATTGTGATGCAAGACGATAAAAAGCGTAGCTTTTCCATCGCCAATATGCCCAATGACAAATCAGAAATTGAGCTTCATATTCGCCATATCGAAGGCGGTTTATTCACCGGAGAAGTTTTCTCCTCCATGAAAGTCAATGATATTTTAAGAATTGAAGGCCCTTTTGGTGCGTTCTTTTATCGTGAAGAAGCTAACCGCCCTATGATTTTTATGGCAGGTGGTACTGGTTTTGCGCCGGTAAAATCAATTATGGAATATATTATTTCAACTAAAGTGAGTTTACCAATATATATCTATTGGGGCGCAAGAACAGAACAAGATCTGTATCTCAAAGAACTAGCAGAAAATTGGGCTCAGCAATATGACAATGTCCACTTTATCCCTGTTTTATCAGATCCAAATATTAAAGAACAAGATTGGCAAGGTAAAAGAGGTTATGTTCATCATGCCATTTGCCAGGATTTTAATGACTTATCAACATTTGATATTTATGCTTGTGGTCCACCGTTGATGATTGAAGCAGGAGAAAAAGCCTTTAAAGAAAAAGGGCTCATTTCAGAACATTTTTATTATGATTCTTTTGATTTTAGCACCAATTAATAGCTTAGCTCTTAAGATAAATATTGCTCGAAACTGTTCCCCTCTCGCCTAAAAAGGCCTAATTTTGGTTAGCAAAGGGGTTAGGGGAGATTTTTTCTTTTAAATAAAATCCCCCTCAATCCCCCTTTTCCTAAGGGGGAAACCTAAACGCATCAGTTTCCTCCTTACAGTAGCAACGTATGACTACTCATTAATTTTTTAATTCCAGGATCGAAATGACAAAACAAGAAATCAGTAGCGAGCAATTATTAGCAGAAATAACTCATTTTCGCTGCAGTCAAAAAACATTACAGATGGCAAGTTGTTCGCAAGAGCATCTTCCATTAGCCAGTTATGCTCCCTTTGTTTGTGATGAACAAGGTGATTTTTTTGTTCTTTTAAGTAATTTAGCGCATCATAGTCAAAATTTAAAACACCACCATACTTGCCAGTTACCGCTTTCGATTTTATTAATTGAAGATGAGCAAAACGCTAAAAATATCTTTGCTCGCAAAAGATTGTCTTATCAGTGCCAAGTGGATATTTGTGCTAAAACCGATCCTCTTTGGCCGGCCGTTATAGAAAAATTAAAAGATAAATTTGATAAAACCATTGAAGTGCTGATCGGCCTAAGTGACTTTAATCTTTACCGCTTAAAACCAATAAAAGGCAACTATGTTCGTGGTTTTGGACAAGCCTATGAACTTGCTGATGCTAAAATACCGATAATACGCACAGCTCCATAAGCAGATCAATATTATGCAGTCAAATTTAGTGACTTAATTTGCCTTTTTAGTTTTTGCAATAAAATTGGCTGCTGTTTTTTGCCATAGCGCAACTGGATAAATAAAGAAAAAATTCGTCGCAGCTGTTTTTCTTGCCCTGGAAACTTTTCACAGCAATAATTTTGTATTTTTTCTGGACCATCATTATTACTGACTATAACTCCATTTTTTTCCAGTTGAGTTAAAAACTTTTCATATAAGGATACGAGTGGATCTTGCTGTTTTATTTGTTGTTTAAATTGCCATAGAAAAAAAACAAATAAGATAAAACTGCACAAAGTGATGAGTAAAAATACCAATGTTTTTACTCCATTTCCTAAACCCAACAAGCTTAATAGTAATTGTTGTTTTTTATCATCATAAGCTAACATCCATTTATTCCAATTATACTTTAACAACTCAAAGGATTGTTTTAACTTGGCTACACTTTGTTGCAACGAGGAGTTTTGCATCAGATCCTGCTGTAGCTGCTTTACATTGGCATAGTTAAAATTAAAAAATTGTAAATTATCCCGTTTAGAATTAAACACATCCTCCTCAACATGACTTTGAGGAATAACTGCCGTTGGATCAACTCGCTTCCAGCCTTTTTTTTCACCTAACCAAACTTCTGCCCAGGCATGGGCATTTGCCTGGCGAACCACATAATACTTTCCCATTTTGTTATAAGACATTCCTTGGTATCCGGTGACTACTCGTGCTGGAATACCCGCTGCTCGCATCAATAAAACAAAGCTACTAGCAAAATGTTCACAAAAACCCCGACGTTTATCAAATAAAAATTGATCCACTGGATTTTTTAACATTTGTTCGGGACTTCTCGTGTAATAAAACTGCTGCTTTACATAATAATCCAACGCTTTTTCAACAATCGCTGCTTTATTGTCCTTCAATTCATTTTTCCACTTTTGTCCCAAAGCATAGGTTCTTTGGTTTGAAAGGGGATATATCAAAGATTGCTCTATCTCAGTTTGATCAAATTTATTCAATTTAAAATTTAGATTTGATTGTGCTTTGTATTGCACCACTTGTCTTAAATTTTGCCTTAATAATACCTGTACGCTTTTACTTAAATATTGTCCATTAACAGACTGACTGCTAATGAACGAAGGCATTTCCAAAGTAAATAACCATTTTTGTTGTTGAGGCTCAAGTGTGACTTCGTAGCTAAGGCTTTGCCCGAAGCGTTCAACAAGCGGGCTGGCAAATGAGTTTTTTTCTGCTAAGGCTTCATCATAATCTTTATTCTGCTCCCAAATAAAACCATCGGTTTTTGATAATACGGGACCTCGCCAATATAACTGAGCCGCTTGGGGAATTTTCTCATCAAAGGTGATACTAAACACAATTTCATCCGAATCAGCCAGTTGATTAACACTACCCGGATACATCTTATCCGATAAGCCGGTTACTCCCTGCTGAGTTAGACTTGGAAGTGTCCATAAAGGTCCTGGAATACGAGGAAAAAAAACAAACAAGATACAGCATAATGGAATCGCTAATAGTATTAACCGAGTTTGAATAGCAAATGTTAAACCCATATTTTTTTTTAGCAACAAAAGGTTTGTTTTCCCTTGTGAAAATAAAATTTGAATAAAAAGCAATAACATCACCGTCATCAGCACAAACAGAAGTTGTATAAAATCTTGAGAATTGATAAATGAAACCGCTAAGGCAAAATACTGTAGGTACAAAATAAAGATGATATTGCGTCTGTCGTATTGATCTTGTATCTCAAACAACTTAAAACACAGCATAGTTAAAAATAAAACGATGGCGATATCTTGGGTAAAATGAAAACCATAATGGATAAAAATGATACTTATCACTATCAAAACAAAAAAGAGTTTGATTAACTTGCTGACAGAAGATGAGGAAAAAATTTTAACTTGATAAATTTGTGCTAGGGTAAATATTGTAATAACAGCTAAGTTAATGAGCAAAAATAAATTGGGGATATAAAAGCTGTGCGAAAATAATGTTAAACACAGACTCAATGATAATAAATTTAATAGGCTAAATAGCATTGGCTTAACTCAAGGCTAGTTGTTTCAAACAACGATGCATATGATGGTAGCCACTATCAATTGCTATGGTGTTGTCATTAATCCGTAAACCATAGTGATCAGCTTGTTCAAATGCTTGTACCACTAAATAACTCAGATAACTTAGGCGCGTTTCAAGTGGGATTTTCGGATCAAACATCTGAAGATCAAGCCAATAATGCTCCCGACTTTGACCATCAGTAAACTGCTTCAGATACATACCTCGCTCTTTTGCCACCATTTTCCAGTGTACCTGTTTTAATGAATGGCCTTGAGTATATTTTTTTAATTGATAAAAATCATTATGTCCTGCTTTAAAAGATTGATTATCTTCACCTTCCGAAAAATGATTGCTGCCATTATTCAAATAAGGTATTTTTTGTGGATAAATAAGTACTTCACTGCTTAAATTAACATTCGACCAAGCATAAAAAAGTCCAGTCGGATAAGTGGTGGCAATCGTGAATGTAGGCAAAATTAACATCCCTCGCTGTTGAGTTAAAACAGGCAATAAAACTTGCTGAGAGTGATTGCCAATATCAAGTGTGTGCAAAAAATCATCACATTTGAGACTAATGGCTAAATTATTAATTTTGCTACTATCGGTGACAGAGATTAACAAAGGCACATAAATAGTTTGACCACAAAACACTGACTGAGCCTTTCCACAGACAACTTGCAAACCTAACAAATTTAGTTGGGTATAAATCATGCTAAAAATAGCAAAACCGGCTAAAAAAAAAGTCAATAAATAAATCAAACTATTGGAAAAGTTAATGGCCATTAATAACATCAGCAACAACAGCAGTGCAAAAAAAACACCTTCTTTTGTTGGAATAATGTAAATTTTTCGATGTGATATGGTAGCTTTTGGCTCTTGTTTTGCTCTGCGTAATAAATAATCTTGTAACTTAGACATTCGCTTTTTCTATTATGAGTTTTTTTTGCGGTATTGAATTGCTTCACCTAGATGTTGGTTTGTTATTGTACCTGCTTTATGATGTTTTGTATCAAGATCAGCAATTGTCATCCCCACTCGTAAAATGCGATGATAAGCACGAACGGAAAGTTTTAAACGCCTTACTGCCTGATCTAATAAGCTAATATTTTCATCACTTAGCTGACAATACTGTTCTATTTCTTTACTGGATAACTTGGCATTCTCCTTGCCTTGCCTTGTTAATTGCTTATTATGGGCGATAGTTACTTTTTCTTGTATGACTGCACTGGTTTCAATATTTTGAGGTGTATTTTTACCAATGGTAAATAATTCCTCATGTGGCACGGCATATAATTGCACAAACATATCAATTCGATCTAATAAAGGACCTGATAATCTATTTTGATAACGTTGAATCTGCTCAGATGTACAACGGCACTCATGACTATTATCACCTAAGTATCCACATGGACAAGGGTTCATCGCTGAAATGAGCTGAAAATTAGCCGGAAAATTCACCTGTTGTGCAGCACGGGAGATATGAATCACACCATACTCTCATGGCTCTCTTAATACCTCTAACACATGACGGCTAAACTCGGGCAGTTCGTCCAAAAATAAAACGCCATTGTGTGCTAAGCTAATTTCTCCTGGTTTTGGATGACTGCCACCACCGACTAATGCTACTGCAGAAGCCGTATGATGAGGAGAGCGAAACGATCGTTGTAACCAATTTTGAGTATTGATATGCTCACCATTAATAGAGCGTATAGCCGCTGACTCCATCGCTTGTTGTTGAGTCAAAGTTGGTAAAATATTGGGCATACAAGTCGACAACATGGTTTTACCACTGCCTGGCGGGCCTGAAAGTAATAGAGAATGACTGCCGGCAGCTGCAATAGTAAATGCACGTTTTGCTTGCTGCTGACCTTTAACATCTGAAAAGCAGTGCTCAATAGTCTGTTTTACCAGCGGCTGTTTGGGCAGCTGAAATAACTCTGCTTGACCATTTAAAAATGCGCTCACCTCTAATAAATTGTGCGCATATAAAACAGATAATCCTTCAACTAACATCGCTTCCTGAGCATTTTGTTGTGGCACAATAATGGTTTTACCCGCTTTTTTTGCTTGAATTGCTGCTGGAATAATGCCTGTATTCGGTCTTAACTCTCCACTTAACGCTAGCTCACCATAAAACTCAAAATCTGACAACGTTCTATTAGGATGATGGGTGCTGATTTGTTTAGATGCTACTAAAATACCAATAGCAATTGCCAAGTCAAAACGACTCCCTTCTTTAGGTAAATCTGCAGGTGCTAAATTTATGGTAATGCGTCGAATAGGAAACTCAAATTGACAATTGGTGATCGCTCCTCGCACCCTGTCTTTGCTTTCTTTGACTGCTGTTTCTGGCAGCCCAACCATATTGATACACGGCAAACCATTACCCAGATGAACTTCGATAAATACATCCGTGGCTTGTAATTGCGAGCTTCTACTTTTTATAATGGCTAGAGACATGGTAAACTCACTATTGGAAGGATAATTTGAGCATACGCTACTATCAGGCAAAAAAATATCAGAAAAGTCTGATAAATTGAAAATTACTATCAAGAAATCATTTATTCCGACGCTAAAAGGTAAGTTATATAAAAGTGATTTTTTAACAT
>CAYMMQ010000019.1:0-25575 GCA_964391585.1 uncultured Ectothiorhodospiraceae bacterium | reverse complement strand
AATGGTAATTAAGCGGTAATAAAATCATAGATTTTTTCCTTAATAAATTAAATTACTCTATAAATAATTTGAGCGATGTTATCGATTTTCATTTAATATTAAACATTATAAACAAATAAAATAGTTTTATGAAATAACTAAAATAGCCTCAAAGCAATCGCTGTTCACTGCCGCACAGGCAGCTTATAAAACTGATAAAATATTTCTTACCGTGTATCTGCTTCACTTCCTCACAAGCAACCGATATCCGTAAAAGAGAAATGGTTTGAGTAAAAAAATGATATTGACAAACATAAGCCATCAATGTGATTTAACATATTCAAGCAACACATCATTCATGCGGGTTTGCCAGCCTTTGCCCGTTGCTTTGAAATAAGCGGTGATTTCTTTGGATAATCGGATATTTACTCTATCTTTGGGGTTATCACTAACAGGCCGTCCAACAGGGCGAAGTTTAGAAAAGTCAGCTACTTCAAAGGTGTCTGGATCAGCTTCAATACCCGCATTGATTTGTGCTTCTTCTTCTTCGGTATTTAATAAAAGTTTGCGGCCATCTTTTGTTTTTACATATTCAGCCATATTGCCTAATCTCCCTGTTATTTGCTTTTCTTAAGCTGATAATTCTACGAGTGTTACCCCTATCTGTGTAAATAACACAAAATAAACGGTTACCATTTAAGGCATAACCAATCATGCGAGTTTCACCGTAATTATGGCGAGCATCTTCAAACGTATAAAGCGTATCCCATTCAAGGTTAACTGCTTCAGCCAACGATATTCCATGCTTGGCTTGGTGGAGTTGAGCTTTCTGGGCGTCGTAAGCGATTCTCATGTTTATTATTGTATGTACAATAAATATGAAAGACAAGTTTTATTGTTGTATGCATATTATTATGAAAACATCCCTTAAAATAGACATCAACGAGGTTGAGTATGTCAGGTGAGCCTGAACAGTTAAGAAGGGGGTTAAACAAGCTCAATAATTCGTACACTGATTATGGATATGAATGGTTGTTAGTTATTTAGCTTAATATTCAATACCTTAGATGGAATAACTGATATTTCTCTCACGTTAGTTAGTTTTTTCTGAACAAACCGAGTAAATGGCAAATTTCCGTTGAAAAGCTATTAAAATTTTTTTACCTCTTTATATTAATTTTTTGTGGTGGATAGTAATTAAAATTAATGTAATATTAAGACTAAAGCTTTTGCTTTTACTACCGATACACAAGGTATAAATTTATCGTTAAGAATATTTATACTTAACTTGTACGCAGATGGAGTGAGTCATGAAAGAAAAACGGATCAAATATAGCTTGGCAACAAAAATAAATACTTCTTTATTAGTGGTTTTTATTGTTGTGATGGCTTTGGTGTTATTTTTACAAGTTAAAAATGAAAGAGAGTTAGTTGATCATCTTATTGCAGATCAAATGAGTCAATTAACAGAGTCATCTTTTGATAGTTTAAATATGATGATGCTTGCTGGCGCAATGAGTAAAAGAAATGAGTTACTGGTTAAAATTAAATCTGATCCTAATATAGTCGACGCAAGAATTATTCGCGGTGAAGAAGTTACTAAAGTTTTTGGATCTGGTAAAGCTGGTGAAGAAATCATGGACTCTTTTGATGAAAATGCCATGTCAGGTGAAAAAGTTTCTAATTTTTATAGCACTCAAAAAGGTCGCTTTTTAACCACAATTACCCCTATGCTTGCTAAGAAAGAGTATAAAGGCACTAATTGTTTAACATGTCATGCTGTTCCAGAAGATACGGTGTTAGGAGCAGTAAGAATCACCTATTCATTGAATTCACTCGATGAGCATATTTTTGAAAATGTTTTAGTTTTAGCTATTTCATTAATACTGGCATTTATGGGTGGTTTTGTTTTTGTATTAATGATGAGTAAAAGAATTATTACTACGCCATTAACTAAATTAAAAGATGCCATTATTCATATCGAAAAAAATTCATTACTAAATACTCAGCTAGATGTAGACTCTAATGATGAAATTTCAGAAGTTTCATTTGCTTTTAATAAAATGTTGAACAAATTTTCTCATTCAATTAGAGAAGTGATGGATACCTCAAACAAGGTCTGTCAATTTTCGGAAAAAATATCGGGATATTCTCAAAATACCTTATCTGCAGCTATGGAGCAACAAGAGCAAACAGGCCGGATTGTTGAATCGATGAAAGATATGGAGCAATCGGTCAAAGTGGTAAAAGATAATGCTGAGCAAACCATTAAAGAGTCTAATAATGCCAATGAAAAAGTGATTTCAGGTGCTTCTGAAGCCAGAGAAGCGATTAAATCTATCACTGAGTTACAGGCTGAAATAAAACAATCGGGTGAAGTGATTTCTTCTTTAGAGGTTAAAAGTGTTGAGGTTTCCTCGGTTGTTGATGTGATAAGAGGCATTGCCGAGCAAACTAACTTATTAGCTTTAAATGCAGCTATTGAAGCAGCACGAGCAGGTGAGCAAGGTCGTGGTTTTGCGGTGGTAGCAGATGAAGTACGCTCTTTAGCATCAAAAACACAGGAAGCCACTCAAGAAATCCAACAAATGATTGATGCCTTGTTATCAGGGACTAAGGAATCTGTTCAAGTGATGAGTTCTTCGCAACAATCATCTGAGCGGGGTGTTATTCAAGTCGAAAATGTTTCACTATCATTAGATAATATTGCTAGCATGGTGAAAACAATTAATTTGCTTAATGAACAAATGAATTCAGGTACAGAGTCTCAAGGAAAAACTGCTTTAAAAATTAATGATAATATCTTAAGTATAGATGCAAAAGCTCAAGTTACCGCTGGCAATGTTAAAGATATTCAACAAAACAGTATCGAGTTGGTCAGCTTGTCAAAACAACTTGAAAACTTGGTTAATAAATTTAAAATTTAAGGTATACAGATAAGATATACTTCGTTCCCATGGTTCTCCATGGGAACGCTTTAAAACTAACTTTTATTTTTTTTAAGCGTTGTTTCCAATTAATGGGTGGATATTGTAGAATACCGCAATAGTTTTTTCCCTTATTTAACGAGATCATCTATGCTTATATTTCCTGGTTCATCTGCATTAACATCCTCTGGTAAAATCAAGCTGCATAAAAAAATTCTCGGAATATCAATACATAATCGTCAAATATCTGCTAGGTATTTTCACTTTATAGAAAGCAAAAAGGATCTTGACAAACAACAAAACGCTACTTTAAATAAATTGTTGACCTATGGCTTGAGTGATGAGCAGTCAATTGCTGAATTTTCTTCTAGTGATGCATTAAAAGAGTTTGAGCAAAAAATTTCATTTCTAGTTATTCCTCGTATTGGCACCATTTCACCATGGTCATCTAAAGCGACTGACATTGCCATCAATTGTGGATTGGGAGATGTGGTTAAACGCATTGAGCGTGGTATCTTATATCAACTAACCATTGCTACTGATGATATGCATAGGATAAGTGATATTTATCAATTATTACATGACAAAATGACTGAATCAGTCATTGAAGATGTTGATAAGGCAAAACAGTTATTTAGCACAGGTACCCCAAAACCTTATAAGGTGATTGAAATTTCGACTAAAGGGAAAGATGCCTTGATTCAAAGTAATATTGAATTAGGTTTAGCTTTAAGTGATAGCGAAATTGATTATTTATATCAAAGCTTTACTGGCTTAAATCGTGATCCAAGTGATGTGGAGCTGATGATGTTTGCTCAAGCAAATTCGGAGCATTGTCGTCATAAAATTTTTAATGCCAAGTGGTCAATTGACGGACAACAGCAAGATAAATCCTTGTTTGCCATGATCCGTAATACTTATCAGCAAAACTCACGGGGTATTTTATCCGCATATAGTGATAATTGTGCGGTAATGGAAGGTTTTAATTCACCAAGGTTTTATCCACTTAACGACTCTAAAGAATACCAGTATCACCCTCAAGATACTCATATTTTGATGAAAGTTGAAACCCATAATCACCCAACGGCAATTTCTCCTTTTTCAGGGGCTGCAACTGGTTCTGGTGGTGAAATTCGTGATGAAGGTGCAACAGGGCGAGGTTCTAAACCAAAAGCTGGGATCACAGGGTTTTCTGTTTCTAATTTACAGCTGCCGGAGTTAGCACAATCATGGGAATATCAATATGGAAAACCTGCACGAATTGTATCAGCGCTGGATATTATGCTAGAAGCACCAATTGGAGCCGCAGCTTTTAATAATGAATTTGGAAGGCCCGGTATTGGTGGTTATTTTAGAACATTTGAAGTGAAGTATCAGCTTGATCAGCATAATTATGAAATTAGAGGTTATCACAAACCCATTATGTTAGCTGGTGGTATTGGCAATATTAGTGCAGAACATGTACATAAAAATACCATTCCTGCAGGCTCGGATATAGTTGTCTTAGGTGGCCCAGCTATGTTGATTGGCTTGGGGGGAGGAGCTGCTTCCTCCATGAATTCTGGTAGCAGTTGTGAACATTTGGATTTTTCCTCGGTGCAACGCGGTAATCCCGAAATGGAAAGACGCTGTCAGGAAGTGATTGACCGTTGTTGGCAGATGCAAGAAGACAATCCTATTTTATCGATTCATGATGTTGGTGCAGGTGGAATATCAAATGCTTTACCTGAACTGGTGAATGATGCATCCATGGGGGCAAACTTTGAATTACGTCTTGTTCCAAATGATGAGTTACAAATGTCGCCAATGGAAATTTGGAGTAATGAAGCACAAGAGCGATATGTACTGGCAATTGCCAAAGATAAGGCTGAGTTATTTAAACAGATTTGTGAGCGTGAACGTGCGCCTTTTGCTTTTATTGGTGAGGCTAGCTCAGAGCAAAGTCTTAAATTAACCGATAGTTATTTTAATTCAACACCAATAGATATGCCGATGAAGGTATTGTTGGGAAATCCCCCCGCTATGTATCGAGATGTAAGTCATTTTCATTATCAACAACAAGAGTTTACAGCAATTGAGGTGGATTTTGAGGAAGCACTGGATAAAGTTTTGCATTTGCCTGCTGTTGCAGATAAGAAATTTTTAATTACCATAGCTGATAGAAGTATTACCGGCATGGTGATACAAGAACAAATGGTTGGACCTTGGCAGGTTCCGATTGCTGATGTTGCCGTTACTAGTACCAATTTATCCGCTATTAGCGGGGAAGCTATGGCGATTGGAGAAAAAGCACCTATTGCTTTAATTAACCATGCTGCTTCTGCAAGAATGGCGGTTGCCGAAGCGATTACAAATATTGCAGCGGCTAAAATTACCGATTTAAGTGATATGGTATTATCTGCTAATTGGATGTCACCCGCTGGGCATCAAGGTGAAGATGCCGGTTTATATGATGCGGTGAATGCGATTGGTATGGAGCTTTGTCCTCAATTGGGAATAACTATTCCTGTGGGAAAAGATTCGATGTCGATGAAAACGGTTTGGCAAGATAATGGTGAAAATAAATCGGTTACGGCTCCCATGTCGGTGGTGATTTCCGCATTTGCTCGTGTGACCGATGTGCTAAAAACCTTAACACCTCAAATACAAACGAATGACATTGAAAAAACCTCTTTGTTGTGGATAGATTTGGGGGCTGGAAAAAGTCGATTAGCTGGCTCCGCTTTATCTCAGGTATATCAAAAAATTGGTCAACAAGCACCAGATGTTGACTCAGTTGAGCGCTTAAAAAACTTTTTTTACTTTATCCAACAGTTGAATGACGAAAATAAATTGCTTGCATATCATGATATTTCTGATGGAGGGTTAATCACCGCCTTGTTAGAAATGAGCTTCGCTGGACATTGTGGATTAGACATTAATTTGGATGCGGTTTGTGACAATAAATCTCAAGTTAACGCCAAACTTTTTAGTGAGGAATTAGGGTGTGTTATCCAAGTAAATCATAAGGATAAAAACTATATCTCATCTAAGTTAGAAGAATATAAATTAACTAACCTTTGTTTTAATATTGCTCAACCCGTTACAGAACATTCTATTAAAATTCATTATCAGCATGAACTTTTCTTCCAGCAAAAACGCTCTGTTTTACATAAAAAATGGTCTGAAACATCCTATATTTTGCAAAAGATGCGAGACAATCCCATTTGTGCTCAGCAGGAACATGAAGCTATAGATGATGATTTTGATCCAGGTCTTATAAATCAGTTAACTTTTAACCCTGCAGAATCTAAATTAGCTATTTTTAATATCAATAAAAATACTCGTCCCAAAATGGCGGTATTAAGAGAGCAAGGGGTAAATGGGCAAATTGAAATGGCAGCAGCTTTTGATCGAGCCGATTTTGCTTGTGTTGATGTCCATATGTCCGATATATTAACTGGGAAGGTAAAACTAGAACAATTTAAAGGGCTTGTTGCATGTGGTGGTTTTTCCTATGGTGATGTTTTAGGTGCCGGGGAAGGTTGGGCTAAGTCAATTTTATTTAATAACCGTGCTAGAGATGAATTTGAGCAATTTTTTAGACGTGGTGATAGCTTTGCTTTAGGTGTTTGTAATGGATGTCAAATGATGTCAAATTTGCATGAACTGATAGATGGTACTGAATTTTGGCCACATTTTGAACGTAACTTATCCGAGCAATTTGAAGCAAGAACAGTGAGTGTGGAAATCCTAGAATCACCATCCATCTTTTTTAGCAATATGGAAGGCTCTAAACTTCCGATTGTCGTTGCTCATGGTGAAGGTAGAGCAAATTTTTTAAGATCTGAAAGAAAAACTGCCGCTTTAAATGAAAAAATTGTTAGTATGCAATACATTGATAATTATGGGAGCAAAACGATGTCTTATCCGGCGAATCCGAATGGTTCCCCCGATGGTATTACTGCTTTAACGAATAGGGATGGGCGTTTTACCATTATGATGCCGCATCCTGAACGAGTATTTCGTGATGTGCAAAATAGTTGGAAGTCCAATAAAAAAGATCAAGATGGCGCTTGGATGAAAATGTTTTACAATGCCAGAAAGTGGGTAAACTAAGCATTTAAATAAATCAGCTTAGACTCCCTAAATTCGAAGAAACAATTAAAGGAAAGAATCATATGACAACTAAAATAGTAAAAAATACTGAGGATGTACTCAAGATCTTATGTTCTTCAGTTTCTGATGTATTAAATAAAACCACCAATACAACTATTACCTATTCACCAACGGTACAAAAAATCACAAGAACTTGCTTAAAGCCAGATATCGGTTGTTTTGTGGTTTTTGATGGTGCTTTTAGTGGTATTATTATCATTAATATGACGTCAAAAGCTGCGGTTGAGTTGTATCAAAAGTATATGCTTAATATGGGGATCCCTGCTGAGGAATTATCAAAAGCACATACCTCCGATGAAGTAGGAAATACCTTAGGTGAGTTGATGAACCAAATCGTAGGTAATTTCCAAGGTGAATTGCAATATCGAACCATGTTATCAATTAATCAAACACAACCTAAAATGTTGGTATTAAATAAAGAAGTGATTATGTCAATCAGTACTAATATTGACAGACCTCAATCCAGACGAGTTGTGTTTACGACTGAAGGTAGAAATACCTTTTTTCTTGAAATGTCGATGGAAAAAACTGACTTTATCCATATGACTGGAGGACATGAAAACACCTCGCCCTTAAGTAAGGACGAAGATAATAAAAAATTCCTTGATGAGCTGGATATTTAATTTATACCGCAAGTTTTACGCCAGTATATCGGGGATGAGTTTATCCTCAAGCTGGCTTATTTTATCTTTAATGGTTAATTTTTTCTTTTTTAGTCTGGCGATCTGAATTTGTGTTAAAGCAGTCTTAGGAATATGTTGAATAGCCGTGTCTAAATCATAATGTTCAAGCCTCAATTCTAATAATTGGGCTTCGAGTTTTTCTTTTTCTTTTTCAGTTAACTTTTCCATTTTTTCCTATCTATTATTAAGCCATTAATTAAAAAAAAATTTGTTTTATTGCTAAAAATAGTAACTTTTTCAGCGAGTATAATCTCACAGATGATTAAATTTTCCAATTTTTCTTTGCGTCGTGGAAGTAAACTTTTATTAGACGATGTTAATGTTACCATTCATAACCGACAACGGGTAGGGATCGTTGGTGCTAATGGTTGTGGAAAATCGACTCTTTTTGATGTTTTTCACGGTAAAATCCTAGCAGATGAGGGCGACTTTTACCTTTCACCATCCTTAGTTTTATCTCATGTAAAACAAGAGACACCTTCACTGGCTATTTCAGCATTAGAATATGTTAAAAATGGCGATGAAAAATGGTCACAAATTGATCAACAAATTAAACAAGCTGAAAAAGCCCATGATAACCATAAGTTATCACACTTATTTGCAGAACTAGAAGCAATTGATGGTTATCAAATCACGGCTAAAGCAAGTAAATTATTAATGGGATTAGGATTTTCTACTGAAGAATTTTCTCATCCAATTAGTACTTTTTCGGGTGGTTGGCGTATGCGTTTAAACTTGGCGCAAGCATTAATTTGTCCGTCAGATGTTTTACTGCTTGACGAACCAACGAATCACTTAGATTTGGAAACAGTTATCTGGCTTGAAAATTGGCTAAAAAGATATGAAGGTACTTTGTTACTAATATCCCATGATCGGGATTTCTTGGATACTATTTGCACTCATATTTTACATATTGATCGGCAACAGTTGATAAGCTATACGGGGAATTATAGTTATTTTGAGCAAGCTAAATTTGAACGTGAGCAATTACAACAAAGCCAATTTGAAAAACAAGAAAAAGAAATTAAACACATAGAAAAGTTTGTTGAGCGCTTTAGAGCTAAAGCAACTAAAGCACGTCAAGTTCAATCACGAATAAAATCACTGGAAAAGATTCAGCGTATTTCTTCTGTACAATCACAGAGTACTTTTAATTTTAGTTTTTTTGACATTGACAAAATGCCGAACCCTTTAATCAGTATGCAGGGTGTTGATATTGGTTATGAATCAAAATGTATTTTAGAAAATGTAAACTTTTCTTTATCTGCCGGAGAGAGGATTGGCTTATTGGGAAAAAACGGAGTAGGGAAGTCAACTTTTTTAAAATGTTTAGTCGGTGAACTAAAACCATTAGTTGGAGAAATAAACATTAGTAATGGAATTTCTGTCGCCTATTTTGCTCAGCATCAATTAGAGCAGTTAAATGAGCAAGAAACTCCCTTTGAATTTATCCGTCAATTTGATCAAAAAGCAAGTGAGCAACATATTCGAAATTTTCTTGCAAGTTTTGCCTTTCCAAGTTCACGGATAAATAATATGGCGGATACAGCAATTGCGCCATTTTCGGGTGGTGAAAAGGCTCGATTGGTTCTTGCCTCACTGGTTTATCAAAAACCAAATTTATTATTATTGGATGAACCAACCAATCATCTAGATTTGGGAATGAGACATGCTTTAACTTTAGCTTTAGTTAAATTTCAAGGAACATTGATTGTAATTGCCCATGATCGATTTTTGCTCAGCAGCATTACCGATAAATACTATTTACTGTTGAATAATAAGGTCAATGAATTTGATGGCGATCTAGATGATTACTGGGAGTTTATTTCAAGCAAAGAGCAGAGTAATTCAGAGCTTAGTAATTCGAAGCTTAGTAATTACCCAATACAAGAAAAAAGTAACGAGAATAAAAAAAACCTGCGACAACAACAAGCAAAAAAAAGGAAGCTAACTCAACCTTTTAAAAAAGAGCAGAGTGAATTAGAACTAAAAATTGAAGAAATTAATCAAAAGTTACTGTTAATTGAGCAGGCATTAATTGATGAAACACTTTATGCACAAGATAAAAAAGATGAACTAAAAAGTTTACTAAACCAGCAAGTAGAGTTAAAGAAAACATTAGAAAGTCTTGAGGAAAAATGGTTTATGGTTACAGAAAAAATTGAAAAATTATTGCAAGAATAAGTCAGACTTTTCTGACCGCACATTGAGTATTAACTGAGTTTAAACTGAGCAAAACCTGACTGTAAAATTTCTGAAAAAAAATTATGATATAAACATGTTAAAGCTAAGCCTAAATACATAGAGCAAAGCAATAATTGTTATTGCAAAACTGTTTAAACTTTGGGGGTGGGTTATGAATGTTTGTAAACTTATTTTTTATTCCAGTATTTTATTATTATATGTTGTGCCTAATAAGTGTTGTTTGACGTTATCACAAAAGCTCTACCAATATAAACCTCAAGCACAACAAAACATTGTAGATGTCATTAAATGGGTAAAGTTTTTGTATGGATAACTTCATTTTAAGCTTTAAATGGATTATCTGTGAGTTTAAATTGTTTTTTTTAATGAAACTGATAAAATATGCCCGATTGAAGGAAGCTATCAATCAAGCTAATTAAACAAACTTGAATAAAAATATAATAATGAAAAACTTTTTACTGAAATTTTGCTGTGCTACATTAATCTGCATATCATTGAGCGGTTGCTTTTTAACTAAAGTTGTGACCGTCCCTATGCGCGTTGGAGGAGCCATTATCTCGGTGGTTCCAGTTGTAGGAGATGTTATAGATGAATCAATTGATACCGCAGCAGATGGCGTTGATTTAATTCCATTATAACAACTGCGTGATCAATAGTTATTTTCAGAATAAGTATTGATATTGTTTTTTTTTACAACATAATAGTGCAACTAAGCGACTATTTACTTTGAATAAGAGTATAATAGCCACTCACTAAATTTTAAATTACTATTGGAGATAAACACATGAAGATAAATGAAGTACGTAGTATTGCAAAAAAACTTGAACTTAAAACTGCTCGTTTAAGCAAGGCAGCTATGATCCTTGCCATTCAGGAAGCTGAAGGAAACATCCAATGTTTTAGCAAAGGCATTGCTAATGATTGCCAGCAGTTAGATTGTTTATGGCGTGAAGATTGTTTTACTGCTGCAAAAAAATTATAAGCTATAATTTATAAGTATCGTAAATTATAGATAGTAAAGAGCTTTTAGCTCATTTGCTCTTATTGGCGAGCTGAAATAGCTTGTTGATATAGATTGTGATATTTTTCAGCACTTGATTTCCAAGAAAAATCTCCACCCATAGCATTAAGTTGTAGTTGGCGCCAGGTATCTGTTTGTTGATAAAGTGATAAAGCGCGATGCAAAGAAGCTATAAATGCTTCAGAAGATTGCTCTGCAAGGACAAAACCATTTGCAGTGCCGGCTTGTATGTTTTCATCATTACTATCTATTACAGTATCAGCTAGGCCTCCAATTGGAGTAACGAGTGGTAAGGTGCCATAACGCAAACTATAGATTTGATTTAAACCACAGGGTTCAAAAGTTGATGGCATCATATATAGATCACTTGCTGCTTCAATTTTATGAGCAAGTGGTTCGTCATAACCAATAATCACTTTTAAATTTTGAGGGTGTCGTGCTGCGGCCTCTGCTAATAGAATTTCATAATGGGATTCACCAGTACCTAAAATGACAAATTGGACATTTTGTTGAATCAGTATATCTAGGTTAGCTAGGATAATTTCCATTCCTTTTTGCTCAACTAAACGACTTACCATACCAAACATCGGAATGCGTTCTGAAACAGGTAGGGATAACTCTTGTTGTAAGTTGGTTTTATTAATAATCTTTTGGTTTATACTTTCACTATCATAATTTTGTGTTAAATATTGATCGGTTTTAGGATCCCAAACTTTTTCATCTATGCCATTTAAAATACCATAAAGGTCTTTTTGACGATGCTGTAAAAGGCCATCAAGTCCATATGAAAATTGATGGTGTAAAATTTCTTTAGCATAGTTAGGGCTAACGGTTGTGATAATGTCAGCATAATATAATCCCCCTTTAATAAAGGAAAATTTATCATAAAATTCAACACCATCTGCATGCCATAAAGATTTTGGCAAATGAAGATCGTGAAAAATTTGCTCATCAAAGATCCCTTGATAAGCTAAGTTATGAATAGTAAAAACTGTTGCAGGTCGATCTTGATGAAAACTTAATAAAGCAGGGATTAGTCCGGTTTGCCAGTCATTGCAATGAACTAAGTCGGGCTTCCATCCCAAGTTTAATTCATCGATACAAACGGCAACTGCAGCATGGCATAATACCGTAAAGCGTAGTGCATTATCATGCCAAGGCTGACCTAGTAAGTCACTATATGGATCGCCTCTGCGATTAAATACTGCAGGACAATCAACTAACCAAACGGTAAGATCAGTGCCAGGTAGTTTTGCTTCAAAAATGGTAGTGGGGAAGTGGTAATAATCGCAACTAGCCACCACTTTAGTTTCGCCTAACTTACTTAAAACAATTGGGTATGCAGGTAATAATAACCTGACATCATTAGATTGTTTGAGTAATTCAAGTGGTAAACTGCCAGCAACATCGGCCAAACCACCCGTTTTAACTAAGGGAAATACTTCACTGCAAACATATAGGATTTTATTCATAACTCTACTTTTTTATTTTAATTTTAAAACTAATCCTGCCAATGGAGGCAGATCTAACAAAATTGAAGCAGGGCGGTTCATCCATGATACTTCTTCTGCTTCTATAACTTCAGAACTGCCTTTATTTGAGCCAGAATAATGCATAGAGTCTGAATTAAAAATAACTTCATAACGACCTAATGATGGTACTCCTACACGATATTTACTTCTAATAACGGGAGTAAAATTCAAGATAATCAAAATTGTTTGATCATCAGACTTTCTTAAATAGGATAAAACAGACTGAGCTGTATCATTACAATCAATCCATTCAAAACCTTTAGGATCAAAATCATACTGATACAAAGCATTGTGGTTAGCATAGGTATGATTCAAATCAGTTATACAACTTTTTATTCCCGCATGATTGGGGTAATCTAATACATACCAGTCAAGACTTTGGTCATGATTCCACTCTAAACCTTGCGCAAATTCACAGCCCATAAAAACTAATTTCTTTCCAGGGTAAGTGAACATTAAAGTATATAACAAGCGTAGGTTAGCAAATTTTTGCCACTCATCTCCTGGCATTTTTTCTAATAGAGATTTTTTCCCATGTACCACTTCATCATGAGAAAAGGGTAAAATAAAATTCTCGCTGAATAAATATAATAAACCAAAGGTTAGATGCTCATGATGATATTGGCGATGAATAGGATCGTTAGTAAAATAATTTAAGGTATCATGCATCCATCCCATATTCCATTTCATACTAAAACCTAATCCACCAGCATCGGTAGGTCTAGTAACCTGAGGCCAAGCAGTTGATTCTTCAGCCATTACCATTGTGCCAGGGAAATTAGCATGGCTAACTTGATTTAACTCACGTAAAAAATCAATGGCTTCAATATTTTCATTACCGCCATATTTATTCGCTAGCCATTCTCCATCTTCACGAGAATAGTCAAGGTACAACATAGAAGCGACTGCATCTACTCGTAAACCATCTAGGTGATATTCTTCTAACCAGTAAACAGCACTGGAAATTAGAAAGTTTTTAACTTCATTTCGGCCAAAATTATAAATTAGCGTTCCCCAATCTTGGTGCTCTCCCAAGCGAGGATCTTCATGTTCGTATAATGCCGTACCATCAAATTTAGCTAAACCATGTGCATCTTTAGGGAAATGAGCCGGAACCCAATCCAATAAAACCCCAATATCATGTTGATGCAAGTAATCAACAAAATAACGAAAGTCATCAGCATTTCCAAAACGACTTGTTGGCGCAAAATAACCCGTTGTTTGATACCCCCATGAAGCGTCAAGAGGGTGTTCAGTAATAGGTAATAATTCGATATGACTAAACCCACACTCTTTCAGGTGTGACACTAATTTATGAGCAAGTTCTCGATAGTTTAAAAAGTTACCATTTTCATCAAGCTGCCATGAGCCTAAATGACATTCGTAAATAGACAGCGGTTTGTGTAACCAATCATGGGATTTTCTCTCTTCCATCCATTTAATGTCTTGCCAACTAAAATCAGTTGCTTTAGTAACAATAGAGGCAGTTTGTGGCCTTAGTTCAAATTGTTGTCCATAAGGATCCGTTTTAGAAACAACTGCACCACCCATATTACTGCGAATTTCAAATTTATATAAGGAGTCGCATTGAACTCCAGGAATAAAAATTTCCCATACTCCAGTGGAATTTCGACTACGCATAGGAAATTGACGACCATCCCATTGATTAAAGTCACCAACCACACTGACTCTTTCAGCATTTGGCGCCCAAGTAGCAAATAAAACACCGTCAATGCCATCAACACATTTTTCATGTGCTCCTAAAACTCGGTAAGCGTGTAAGTGTTTGCCTTCAGCAAATAAATGCAGATCCAAATCACCAATTTGTGGAGCAAAGCTATAAGGATCATAAAAAGAGCTAACATTACCATGACTATCTGTACGATTGATCAAGTAATGATCAGCAAGAGGTGTGTCGTGATTTGAATAGGCAAAAAAGTCAGTATTCTTGATCCTCTCTACAGGAATTTCGTTTTCTGTCAGTGTTATCTTTTGGGTGTTGGGGAAATAAAAAAGGTTATATTCTTTAAACAGCGTATTTTTATTTCCCAGCAAGCGAAAAGGTTCGTGATGACGAGCGAGTGCAATTTGTTCAAGCTCGTATTTTAAAGTATGGTAAAGGCTTGATAAATCGGCATTTGTTATCGTATCAGTTTTTTTAGGCATAAGTTGATTATCTACTGTTTAGTTTGGTTTTATTCTAAATCGGTTAAATTATGCTTTAAATAGTATTACTATAAACCATAATTGCTAACTTAAGTTATCACATCTTTAACTGTTTTTACAAGCTTAAGCTTAGCATAATTGATTTTGGTTGAAATAAATTCTATCAGTGATAAAGCAAATTTTTTCAGGCTAAATACATTTTTTGTTAAAGGTAAAATTTAGCACAAAATATTGAAATTAAGACTGCATTTTTAAATTTTGTGATAAAATGCCTTTTTTAATTTTTGTTATGAAAGTTGTTTTTATGCTAAAAAGAATTTCGCTTATTCTATCTGTGCTTACTTTAGTGTCTTGTGCTTCGGTACAAAAAGACGGTAGTGTCTACGATCCTTTTGAACCTACCAACCGTGTTGTGTTTGATTTTAATACATCTTTAGATAACAATGTGATGCAACCTATTGCTCGAGTTTATACTTTATTGCCTTCAGTGATGAGAGTAGGGGTGAGTAATTTTATGGGCAACCTTGCTGATGTGGTAACTTTGATTAATGAACTTTTACAATTCAAACTCAAAGATGCTGTTTCTGACTTTATGCGTATTGTCACTAATACAACACTAGGAATAGGTGGCTTGCTAGATATTGCTACTAAATTTGATTTGAATAAGCATAATGAAACCTTTGCGGATACTTTGGGTGTTTGGGGGGTTGGTTCGGGAGCATATGTTGTTTTGCCTGTTTTTGGGCCTAGCAGTGTTCGAGACGGGCCAGCTAAAATAGCTGATAGTTATGCTAATCCTATGTCATATTTAGATCCTGTCGCTCATCGTAACTCATTAACTGCTTTAGGAGTTGTTAATAGTAGAGCTAACTTATTAAAAGCTAGTAGAATGTCTGATGAACTTGCACTTGATGCATATGCTTTTATGCGAGATAGCTATTTACAGTGGAGACAATATCAAGTTTATGATGGCGATCCTCCTCAAAAATTTATAGATGATATTTATATCGAAGATTTGGAGTAATTAACGATTATGTTAATGTCATTATTGGCTGTAGTTTTTGGTTTGGGTTTTTTAGTTTGGGGAGCTGATAAATTTGTTGAAGGCGCTTCTGCTACTGCATCTAACTTAGGTGTCTCTCCACTGATAATTGGTTTAACGATTGTTGGTTTTGGTACATCTGCCCCCGAAATGATTGTTTCACTTATGGCCGCGCTAAACGGTAACCCTACCTTAGCGGTTGGTAATGCAATTGGCTCTAATATTGCCAATATTGCTCTAATACTTGGTGTTACCTCCTTGATTGTTCCTTTATCCGTTAAATCGAGTATTTTAAAAAGAGAATACCCCATCATGTTCATGGTGATGATCTTTGTTTGCTTAATCATGAGTGATAATAACCTTAATCAAATCGATGGTTGGTTATTATTGTTTTTAATGATTGTAGTATTAACCTTGATTACTTATTTAGGTTTTCGCGATCAAAAGTTAGGGGATCCTATTATTGAGGAATTTGCCGAAGAAATTCCCAAAGACATGAAAACTTCTGTTGCTTTTTTTTGGCTTATTGCAGGTCTGATTATTTTAGTTTTCAGTTCAAAGCTCCTTGTTTGGGGAGCGGTTAATATTGCGCATGAATTTGGCGTTAGTGACCTGATTATTGGTTTGACTATTATTGCTATTGGAACCAGTTTACCTGAGTTAGCCGCATCTATTGCTAGTGCTTATAAAGGAGAGCACGATATTGCCATCGGTAATATCATAGGTTCAAATATCTTTAACCTATTAGGTGTTTTAGGTATTCCAGCTGTTATCTCGCCGATGATGGCTCTTCCTGAAGATGTTATGCAACGAGATTATCCCATCATGTTAGCATTAAGTATTATCTTATTGATTTTTGCTTATGGATTTAGAGGGCCTGGCAAACTTAACCGCTATGAAGGTGCTTTTTTATTGTCCTGTTACATTGCATATATGGGGTATATTTTTATTTCTATTAGTTCTACAAGCTGAAGTTAATTTGGTGAAATTCACATTTATATTAAATGGGTGTAAATAAAGCTATTTAAGGAAAAACGCAATGAAAAAATTATTTAAAAAAGCCCGTAAAATTCGCTTGTTAATCTGTGATGTTGATGGAGTAATGACTGACGGGCGTTTAATTTATGATAATAATGGTGATGAATATAAAGCGTTTAACTCGTTAGATGGACATGGAGTTAAGATGTTGCAATCTACGGGAGTACAAGTTGCCATTATCACCGGTAGAGCTTCTAATATTGTGTCACATCGAATGAAAAACTTAGGTATTAGTGTTGTTTATCAAGGGCAGGAAAATAAACTAGCAGCGTATCAAGAAATTTTAGAAAAATTACAATTAAAAGAAAAACAAGTCGCTTATATCGGTGATGATGTAGTTGATTTGCCGGTGATGAACAAAGTTGGTTTATCTATTGCTGTGGCTGATGCACATTCATTTGTTAAGGTACATTCAGATATGATAACCGTTAAAAAAGGAGGATGTGGAGCAGTAAGAGATGCCTGTGAATTTATAATGAAAGCACAAGATACTTATAATACTTTAATGAACTCTTATTTGTGAACACCCAAACTAAAACACTCAATAGCTTGAATTTTCGTTACTTATCAGCATTACTATTAATCTGCTTTTTTTTTATTTATATTATCTATACGGTTAATAACTCCCCAATATTAGTCTCACTTGAAAAAAATGAAATACCTTCTTATCAAAATGTGACTGAAAATTTTATTCATCATGCCGTTTTCACTTCTTTTGTTAATGGCTATCCGAAATATCGTATCAATAGTGAAGAGGTGCTTTATTATAACCACCAATTAGGTGCTCAGTTATTAAAACCTCATATTGTTATATATTCAACAATAGGAAATAAAAGCTGGAAAATCAATTCATTGACAGGAATTGTTGATACTTTAAATGATAAAGTTACCCTTGAAAAATCAGTGTCTATCGTTAGCATAGCAAATGAATCTAATAATAATCCCATTTCACTTTTCACAGAAAAAATAGCAATTTGGCCTAAACTTGAATATGGTGAAACTGAACTTTATGTTAAGATAAACCACCAGCAAAATATAGCAACAGCACTGGGATTAAAAGTGAACTTCAAAGAAAAAGAATATCTGTTAAAACATCAAGTGAAGATGAATTTTATCAATAAGAAGCTAGAGAATTAGTAACAATGAAACTAATGACAGTGAAAAGAACAATTGTAAAATGGGGAGTGCGAACAACTTTTTCCATTTGGCTTTTTATTATTTGTTGTAGTTTTATTAACCAAGTTTATGCACTTTCGACTGATAGTGAGCAAGATATCAGCTTATCTGCTGATAGTGCAAATATTCAAGCTCAAACAGGAATAAGTATTTATTCTGGAAATGTTATTTTGATTCAAGGCAGTATGCAGCTAAGCTCAGATGAATTAACCCTGTATCATAATGAACAACGACAGATTGAAAAAATTGTGGCAATAGGTAATCCTGTATTGTTTAAGCAACGACCAGATGGCAAGGATGAAGATATTAATGCTAATGCTAAAGAAATGACTTATTTAGTGATGGATCAACAACTGCAATTAAGTGAACAAGCGGTATTTTGGCAAAAAAGTGGCTCTTTTCGAGGTGAAAATATTATTTATAATATGAAAACAAATAGTGTTTCTGCCCTGGCAACTTTTGATAAAAGTGGTGAAGTGAAACCTTCAAGTCGTGTACATGTAACCATCTCTCCACAATGATGAGTATTTTGACGAGCCGTATTAGAGCGGAACATTTATCTAAAAACTTTCAACAAAAACTCGTCGTCAAAGATGTTTCCTTTGAAGTTAATTCTGGTGAAATTGTTGGTTTACTCGGCCCAAATGGTGCAGGGAAAACGACCAGTTTTTATATTATAGCTGGTTTAATAAATGCGAATAAGGGAAATGTTTTTTTTAATGAGCAAAATATTACTCATCAACCAATGCATATTCGTGCTAAGTTAGGTTTGGGGTATTTACCACAAGAAGCCTCTATTTTCAGACACTTATCGGTTGAAGACAATATTTTAGCCGTTTTGCAAAATCGAGAAGATTTATCACAAGCGCAACAGACTGAGAAATTAGAGCAACTATTATCAGAGTTTCAAATTACTGCAATTAGAAAATCCATGGGCATTAGCTTGTCGGGAGGCGAAAGACGTCGAGCTGAAATTGCTAGAACCTTAGCCCTTGAGCCAAAATTTATTCTGTTAGATGAACCATTTGCAGGTGTTGACCCGATATCCGTTATTGAAATTCAAAAAATTATTAAACAATTAACTGAAAGAGATATTGGTGTTTTAATTACCGATCACAATGTAAGAGAGACCTTATCTATTTGTAAACGAGCTTATATTCTATATGATGGCTCGCTGATCGCATCGGGTGATACAACAACTTTATTAAATAATGATGAAGTCAGGCAGGTGTACTTAGGGAAAGATTTTTCTCTATAATACTCAGACAATTTTTAAAAAAAATTGATACAAATACTTCAATCTCAGGGCATAATAGACTAGACTGTAATTAGTGAATTAATTAGAAACTATATGAAGCAATCTTTACAACTTAAAACTAGTCAACAACTGACAATGACTCCTCAATTGCAGCAGGCGATCCGCCTTTTGCAATTATCTAGCCTCGATCTTCAACAAGAAATTCAAGATACTCTTGATAGTAATATGTTATTAGAAGTTGATGATCATGAGCATGAGCATGATAGTAATGATGACAATTCATATACAGACCCAACAACTCAATTAAAATCTGATACTTCAGAATTAACCGCTCAGATTGACAAAACTATTCAACAAAGTAGTGAAAATGATAATGCAAGTGATTCAAACCAAAAGGATAATAATGATTTAGGTACAGTAGATTTTGAAGATAATCAAAACACCATTCCAACTGAAATGCCCATAGATACCGATTGGGATGAAATTTTTGATTCTAATGCGATACATACCACTAATAATGCACCTAATTATAATGGTGCTGATTCTGATATTTTTGAAAATGCCAGCAAGCAAGGGGAGTCAATACAAGAACATTTACGATGGCAGCTTGAGTTATCGACTTTAAGTGTTCAAGATAAAGAAATTGGTGAAGTAATTATCGATAGCATCAATGATAATGGCTTTCTCAGTTCTGAGTTTGATGAGTTATTAGAAAATTTCACTGACAATATTGATGTAGAAAAAGAAGAAATTATAGCCGTTCTTCGCTATATTCAACATTTTGATCCTCCTGGTGTTGCCGCAAGAGACTTACAAGAGAGTTTATTAATTCAACTTAATATTTTAAGTGCCGATACTCCCTATAGAGATGAGGCAATTACCGTGATTGAACGTCATATGCTGTTATTGGCAAACCGAGATTTCACCACCTTAAAACGACGTGCAAAGTTGTCTGATGAAGAGTTAAAACACATTATTAACTTGATCCGTTCATTAAATCCAAGACCGGCAGGGCAAATTACCGAACAAAATATTCACTATATTGTGCCAGATGTTATTGTTAAAAAGGTCAATAATATTTGGCATGCTGAGCTTAATCAAGAATCCATGCCGCCATTAACGATTAATAAGCAGTATATGGATATGATTAAGCAAATTAAAAATGAAAAAGATAGTTCAACTTTAAAAGATCATTTACAAGAAGCGCGTTGGTTTATTAAAAGTATACAGTCAAGAAATGAAACCTTATTAAAAGTGGCTAGATGTATTCTAGATTTTCAACAAGACTTTTTTAATTATGGTGATGAATATATGAAAGCTTTAGTGCTAGCGGATGTTGCTGAAGTAGTTGGCATGCATGAATCGACAATTTCACGAGTAACCACGCAAAAATATATGCACACTCCCAAAGGTGTTTTTGAACTTAAATACTTTTTTTCTAGTCATATAAGTACGACCAGTGGCGGGGAAGCTTCTGCTACGGCAATAAGAGCGATCATAAAAAAAATTATTGAAAGTGAGGAGTCATCAAAACCGTTTAGTGATAATAAATTATCGCAAATTCTTAAAGAACAAAATTACCAGGTTGCCAGAAGAACGGTGGCAAAGTACCGTGAATCAATGTCGATTCCACCGTCAAACGAGCGTAAATCGTTTGTTTAATTATAATAAATTTTGACGTTAAGTGCTGACGTTAAATTTCAGGAGTTAGTGGGCACATTTAGACGTATTATATTTGTATGAAATTAAAAGATAATTTACAAGTATTCTTAAGTGAAAAAACAAATTCAAACATTAATCAAGGAGTTAAAAATCATGAATATTGATATAACAGGTCACCATGTAGATCTTACTGAATCGTTAAGAGATTATGTAAATGAAAAAATGGAACGTGTTGAACGTCACTACGATCTAGTTAGTACCGCTCACATTATCTTAAGTGTTGAGAAGAAAAGGCAAAAAGCTGAAGCAACATTACAACTTAAAGGCAATAAAATATTTGCTGAGTCTGTTGAAGAAGATATGTATGCCGCTATTGATAGTTTAGCAGACAAGCTAGATCGTCAGGTGAAAAAACATAAAGAAAAATTGACCGATCACCATAGAAGTGAGCCTTTATCTGCTCAATTTCAAGAAGTCTAAATTTCTATAAATTTAAGCATATTATGTTAAAGCCTCGTGATATACAACGAGGCTTTTTTGACTCTTTTCAGTGATTATGGTTCTGATTTATGGTTCTGATTGTTGCAGGTACATTAACTTTAAATAACGATAATAACTTGTTTGTGCATTAAACACCGCTATAATAAACCCTTCTTTACCATCCAAAAAACCTAGTCGCAGGACATAGCTGCGAAAAAAGGTCCAAACACCATGAAAAATAGCTTTGAATAAACCTGATGATTTTCCCTGTTGTAGGCTGATTTGTGCATTAGCAGTAGAATATAAGTTGGTTTTATCTAATACCTCTTCGAGTTGAGTAAAGGTGTAGTGTAATAAATCGGATTTAAGCTTTAACGGCACTCCTTGAGATACTAACTCTACCCGTTCATGAACCAAAGCATCACTAAACTTTGCTTTATTACGACGAAATAAACGTAAGACATAATCAGGATACCAGCCGCTATGTTTAATCCATCGACCACAAAAGTTGGCCAAACGGGGTATACTATAAGCATCAGCAGTATCGGTATTAATGACAGATAAAATTTCATCACGTAATGCGCTTGATACCCGCTCATCAGCATCTATTGATAAAATCCACTCACCACTTGCTCGTGCTAAAGCACGGTTTTTTTGCACGCCAAATCCTGGCCAATCTTCTGTAATTAAAATATTATCGGTAAATTGCTGACATAATTGGACTGTTTGATCATGGCTATTATTGTCTACAATAATTATTTCATCTGCCCAGCTAACAGACTGTAAACAAGCTTCAATATTTTTTTCTTCATTTTTAGTGATAATAATGACAGATATTTTCATGATGAGTGCTGTTTTGTATATAGTAAGGCAATAAAATAGGCAAAAAAGTGTCCTTCTGTACTATCAAGCCAAAAAGAATTAAAAAAGCAGCCGATAACAATACTCAATAAAACACCTTGAGCCATAATCAATTGTTGAGAGGGTAGGGTAATTGATTGTTTTGCAAGGGTTAATAAAAAATAAAGATACAAAGCTAAACCAATCACTCCCCATTGCACCGAAATCAATAAATATTCATTATGAGGGTTGGCGGTTAATAATATCCCTTTCCCTTGTTGTGCGGCAAGTTGTTTATATTCAGAAAAAAAACTGCCTGTTCCCGTTCCTAGCAACGGATTTTTTTCGATTAACATGAGACTATGAACATAAAACTGCAAACGCGAACCAATCGAATTAGTGACTTCAACATCACCTTGCTGGTATTGCTGAATATCATTCACGATCATATCAATACGATCATGAAATAGCGTTGACTGTTGATAAAGAATAAAGCTCGAGATGCTTAATAAGACAAGTGCAAATAACAGTCCTTTGAGGCGATAATGGTGAAAAAACAATAACATGATTAAGGCAAATAACACCACATACCCTGTACGCCCCATGCTCATAAATAAAATATTATATAAGGCTAAAAGGGTAATAACTAGCAGCATGATGCGATATTTTTTTACTGTTCCATACTGCACCAGTAAAAAAAACAAAGCCAAAGACATAAGAAGATTCTGGATAATATAGCTTTTAAAAATGGCATGTTTTTCAACACTACCTTCGATGATTTCCCAACCAGATATAGCACTCAGATAGGATAGTAATAAGGTCAGTCCCATGGCAAAATAAAAACCATACAAGCCCCAGTTTTTATCTTTGTCATTTTGAAATAATAATGCAAATAAAGCGATATATAAAAACTCTCGGTATTTTGTTAAACCATGTAATCCTTCTTTTAAACCACTGCTGTTATAGGATAGTCCCAACAAAATTAAAGAAAAAAATAATAAAGCGGCTATGATGACAGGCTGCTGGACTAATGTTCTTAACTTATTTTGTAGATCCGCTTCAAAACAGGCAAAAATGATTAATAATAGGCAAAAAAAGTTACTTGCTACCGTGGAAATTGGAATTACTAAGGCAGTACAAAACAATAAGCTAGCACGGATATTGTCTTTATTGGTATTATTGTTTAAGGTCACGACGCATTAACCTCAAACTGATTTTGGTATAAGCCATAATATGGGCCTTGTAATGCTAATAGGCTGTTATGATCACCTGTTTCAACAATTTTTCCCTGCTCAAGCACAATAATCTTATCGGCTTTTTCGATGGTTGATAAACGATGGGCAATAATAATGGTGGTTCTACCTTGCATTATTTTCTCTAAAGCTTGCTGAATGGCACGCTCTGACTCTGTATCTAAAGCTGACGTTGCCTCATCCATAATAATAATGGGGGCATTTTTCAAAAATGCACGTGCTAATGCCAAGCGTTGTCTTTGCCCTCCAGATAATAAAGCACCATTTTCACCTATTATTGTTTCCATGCCTTGCGGTAGTTGCTCAATAAATTCCAATGCATTGGCTGAACGTGCTGCCTGATAAATTTCCTCAATAGCGACATCATTTCTTCCATAAGCGATGTTATGGGCAATCGTATCATTAAATAAGGATACATTTTGTGAAACGAGAGCAACTTGATCTCGCAAGTTCGTTAATTCATAATTAGCAATAGGGTAGTGATCCAATAATATTTCACCCTGAGTGTGCATATAAAAGCGTGGGATTAAACTCGCCAGAGTCGACTTTCCACTTCCAGAACGTCCCACTAACGCTATACTTTGTCCAGGTTCTACACTAAAGCTAATATTTGATAAAGCATCCTTCTCACTATTGTCATAACGAAACGAGACATTTTTCACTTGTAATAAACCTTGTACACGTTTGACACATAAAATTCCAGTATCTTTTTCAGATGGAGCATCCAGTAAATCGAAAATACTTGTCGCAGCAGCAATACCTTTTTGAATCATAGAGTTAACATCACTGAGTTGACGAATAGGTTTGGGCAATAATCCTGCCGCTGTCATATAGGTGATAAATTCAGCAGGTGACATTTGAGAAGCTAAACTCAAACCAACATATAATAAAAAGGAGAGGGCTATTGCGACAATCAATTGTAAAACTGGTGCATTAATAGATGCAGTCATCACCATTTTGATATTTTGAGTACGATTATCCTGACTTGCTTGCTGAAAACGTGCGCTTTCAAACTGTTGAGCAGAAAAAGATTTTACTTCACGTTGTGCGTTAATACTTTCTGAAACCACATGCGTTACATCTCCCATTGCTTGTTGGATCTGATGACTAATTTTTCTAAATTTGCGACTGGCAACTCGAACCACAATTGCAATAACTGGAGCGATAGCAATAAAGATTAGCGATAATAACCAGTTCAAATAAAATAAAGTAGATAAAAGGGCAATCACTGCAATGCCTTCTCGCAACATGACTTTAAGAGCATCTGTTGCCGCTCCTGTCACTTGTTGTACATTAAAGGTTATTCTTGAAATCAATTCACCCGAGTTATGTTTGTCGTAATACTCACTGGTTAATTTTAATTGATGATCAAACATCTCACAGCGTAAAGTGTGAACCACAAACTCAGATACTTTAGAAATGTAATAATTACCAATAAACAAGCCTAAACCACGAATAACATAAATCCCCACCAAAGTTGCAGGGATCAAGTATTGAGCATGAGGATCGGGGTTATAGACCGCTTCAGATAACCAACCAGCTACCCAAGCCAAGGCCGGTTGGCTACTGGAATATAATAAATACCCCAAGACACTTAAACTAAACTCCTGCCAGTATTTTTTAACATAACTCAGTAAACGCAAGTATACTTGCATCGCACTGGCCTGGTTAGTAGTTAGCTCTGAATCTGAGATAAAGGGATCTGACATAAAAGATTATTTAGCACTATGGGAAAAAAAATTTTAATATTGTATCATAACCGCTTAACATTATTAGCGACACAATTAAATTGAAGCGACAAAACTATTATAAAGTGCGATTTATTCCTTCCTGGTTGGGGTATGGGTTGATCCGTTTATTTATTTTACTCCCTTATCCCGTTATTTATCGGCTTTCCAAGCTACTAGGAGTATTGTTTTATTATCTGGCTGGATATCGAAGAACCATAGCTCAAACCAATATTGATCTATGCTTTGCAGAACTATCAGAGCAAAATCGACAACAAATTTGTAAAGAACATTTTCAGTCAATTGCCATTGGCTTATTTGATACGGCAATTAATTGGTGGGGTAATAAAAAAAAACTGCTACCATATATGCAACTAGAAGGGGTTGAGCACCTACAACAAGCGGCGACTGAAAAAAAACGGGTGATT
>CAYMMQ010000018.1:5194-25945 GCA_964391585.1 uncultured Ectothiorhodospiraceae bacterium | reverse complement strand
CTTTAAATCCTGTTATTGAGATGTTAAGCCAGGCGATAGAAACATATACTTTTTCCCTCTACCACCTTATTCGACAACAATACGCTGTTCTGCTTTTTTAATAAGTTTAACAACAGCCTTGAACTCTTTAGATATTTCTTTATATTTTTTACTGTTTTTCTTTTTTAAGCCAATTTTTTTTAATTCTTTTTTTAGCCTATCATGTTTATTTTTTAATGACTCATGAATTGAGATCAGCTTATCTTGTTTTTTCTTTTGCTTATTATCGGACAAATCAAAAAAAACATTTAACTTTTCCTTTATCTTATTAATATTCATATTCATCCCCTAATTCTTTAATTTCATCATCTTTCACCCAAATGGTAGTTGCTAACTTAATTACTTTTTTACGAATACTATTAGAAAAACCGACATCATTTAATAAGGAAGAAGCCATATGAGGATCAATTTTATTTTCCCTAATCATACTATCAATATTTTTATTACATAAAACTTCTTCACTGATAATTGTTTCTTTTAACACTTCGAGTTTTGTTAATAATTCCTCATCGCTAATCCGTTCCTCTTCATCATTTAGACGAATTTGTTCAATCTCTCTTAATGTCATCACTAATTGTTCACGTAATAAGTTGTATTCTGCAATCATCGTGGTATTTTTTTTCTTGTGATATAAATTAAGATTCCCTTGCACCTCATCAATATCTTTCACCATTTCAATAATACTTCTTGCGGCCAACTTATATTCGTAAATTTTTTGACTCCCTTCTTCATCAGTATATTTTTGGGCTAAAGTGGTAAAGTGAATAATTGCACCATATAAGTTTTTAATTTCATCTTGATATAACTCTTCCACATTAATGGCCAACGGCGTTTTAGCTCCTTTGACTAGTGACTTAATACTTTTATTTGAATATACATCGATTCGATGCAAATTCATTGCATGGATAATTGCCTCAGTCGATTTGTCGTACAGGTGAATAGTTTCTTTTCTAATGGCTTCCATCGCAGAAGCAGGAATTTCCATCACGTCGGCATTTAAGTATTTTGGTTCGCCACGGCCTTTTTCTCTGCTAGAGAATAAAGTTTCTAAGAATCTCACCAATGGCTTAATAAAAGGCGTCACCGCTAACACCCCAACAATATTAAATATAGTATGAAAAAGTGCCAATTTCATAGCATAGTTATCATCATTTATAGACAACATAGGCGCAAGTATATCGACCAAATCTTTTAATTGATAAATAAATACTACCGCGATAATGCCCGTAATAATATTAAAAATAAAATGTGCAACAGCCAGGCGTTTACCATTTTTATTGGACGTCATAGCACCCAAAACAGCAGTAACAGTGGTTCCAACGTTAGCACCAATCGCAAGAGAAAGTGCACTAATATAGTCAATTTGCCCTGTTGCTAAGGCGGTAATAATAATTGCCATCGTGGCACTACTAGACTGAATAACAACCGTTGCCACCGCACCAAATAAAATATAAACAAATATTCCTAAATACCCCGGCATTGCATATTCAGCAAGATTCAAGCCTTCTTTTAAAGTTTCAAACCCGTCTTTCATATAATCAATACCTAGGAATATAAATCCTAAGCCAATTAACACACTGCCTAAACCTTTATAGGAGTTAAGTTTGGAAAACTGCAAAACCACCCCAAAAATCAACATCGGAAGAGCATAATGAGCAATTTTGATCTTTAGTCCTAATGACGATACCAGCCAGGCAGTTGTTGTAGTACCAATATTTGAGCCAAAAATAACACCTACCGCTTGAGTAAGACCAATCAATTCGGCAGATAAAAATGAGATAATAATAACAGAAACTAAAGATGAGCTTTGTACCACAGCAGTAGCTAAAAAACCTGTAGTAATAGCTTTTGGAGTATTATTGGTAAACTTTTCTAAAACAACTTCTAATGCACCACCACTGAATAGCTTAAAACCATTCTCCATGTAATGCATACCAATCAAAAAGATAGCAATACCTGCGATAATCGTTTTTGCATCATTATTAGCAACAACAAACCAAGCAAATGTTAAAAATAGCAGAGCATTAATCAAGCGCTTAAACATATATGTCTTCCTAAGAAAATCTCAAAATAAATTCGCCTTATCCTCAAGTACAAGAATACATCAAAGTATAACAAAAGAATCCATACAGCATTGTCCAATATGAATATAACTTTGTATTTCACTATCCAATAAAATGTTAGTCATAATTTTTCAACTTAGGTTTACTTTATTCGCAGTACGTTATAGGATTATGCAATTAACTTACTTTAATTTTCTAGCAAAAACAAATGTTACCTTTAACAAGATGCTAGCAAAAATCCCAACTCAGACAATACACCATGAACCTACTCGCAAAAAAGACCTGGGAATTAACCGAAAATGTCGAAGTAACAGAGGTTTTTTCTTCCCTACTTAGTGAATTTGACCTACAGTCTGCACCAACAATTGAATCTAAGCTACAATTTTACGATGATTTTGATGCTAGCTTATGGAAGTCAGATTATTTACTTTTTAAACCCGATCAGCAAACCTTCCAGTTATATAAAAATTTTGAATTCATTGGCGAGGATAAAGCCAGCAAAGCGTTAAAATTCTGGTGGCAATTCCCTCAAGGAGAAATTAAAGATATTTTAGAAAAAAAAATAGGCCTTAGAGCGATAACCCCTCAGACAAATCTTAAACTAAAAGAAACTGCCCTAGTATTACGCAATGAAGATCAAAAAATTGTCGCTAAAGCATGTCTAACTCAACTCATTACCCCCGCAGAAATTAAACAATACCTTACTCTACAGCCGCTACGAGGTTATCAAAAAGTCTATACAAAAGCAGCAAAGATCATCCAATCTCATGCTTCAAAGATTATTGAAGATTTTGGTTATAAGTTTATGTTGCTAACGATAGCTCCTTCTGAACTAACTCCCTCTAAAACTACCTCTGCCGCTATTGATGAACAGATGCCCAGTGAGCAAGCAGTTCGGCAAATGGCGAATGAAATGCTAATGAAGTCTCAAATTCACGTTAACGGAGTTATAGAAGATATTGATACTGAATTTTTACATCAGTATCGTGTTAGCTTTCGCAAACTACGCTCACTCATCAGCTTAATGAAAAAATCATTACCACTAGAAATGGTTGAAACCTTAAAGCCTCAATTATCTGCAATCGCTGGACATACCAATAAGCTACGCGATCTGGATGTGTTTTTACTGGATCAACATCGTTATCGGGCCATGTTGCCAGAACATTTTAAGCTAGGACTAGATCAACTTTATACTCTAGTAAAAAGGCAGAGGAGCAGAGAAAAAAACCGTGTAGCAAAATATCTAGCCAGTGATGAATATCAGGAAAGTATAAACGAATGTAATAAACACCTTAATAGTGAGGCTATTTTTCAAACGGCTATTGCAGAAAAGGCTGTATTACCCGTTGTCAAAAAATTATTATTAAAGCGTTATCTTAAAATGTTATCCCTAGGTAGCCTTGTTAATCATAAAACTCCTGATGAAGAAATACATCAACTTCGCATTGAATTTAAGAAACTACGCTATTTAATTGAGTTTTTTGCTGATTTGTTCCCTAAAAAAGAAACACGTCAGGTTTTAAGTGCTGTGAAAAAAGTTCAGGGTGTTTTGGGTGACTTTAATGATTATAGCGTGCAAAAAATTTTTTTAAGTCATTATTTGGATAAATCAAAAATTGACATGAGCAATGCGCTAAGTGGATTAATTGCCGTATTACATCAAAAGCAATTGGAGCAAAGGTTGCTTTCTGAGGAAGTATTAGCTGATTTTTTTACCGTTAGCATGACCAATCAATTTAATTTTTTATACGGAAAAACGAATTCAGGAGAAAGTGAATGAAAGTCATTGCTTGTTATAGCATGAAAGGTGGTGTTGGTAAAACAGCAACGGCTGTTAATATCGCTTACTGGGCAGCAAAATCCGGGTTAAAAACATTATTAATTGATTTAGATCCACAGGGTGCGTCTTCTTTTTACTTTCGAGTAAAACCGTCCAAAAAAACATGGGCAGATCGATTTTTTAATGCTTATAAGTCACTGCTTAAGCACATAAAAGCCAGTGACTTTGAAAACCTTGATATTATTCCTGCTCACCTTAGTTTTCGTAACTTTGATTCTTTATTGGCTGAATTTAAAAAAAGAAAAAACCGCTTAAAACGTATTTTAAAAGGTTTTAATAAAGATTATGACTTAATTATTTTAGACTGTCCTCCTTCAATTAGTCATTTATCTGAGTCAATTTTTATGGCATCTGACATGGTGTTAGTTCCTGTAATTCCGACCACTTTATCGGAAAGAACTTATGAGCAGCTGCTGACTTTTTTTGAAGACAATGATTATCCTAAAAATAAAATCACCTCTTTTTTCTCTATGTTTCAGGTACAAAAATCACTGCACAAATCCACAATTGAAGGTATGAAAACCCGTTATAAAACATTTTTAAATTCGGTTATCCCATACTCTGCTGATATTGAAAAAATGGGAGAACATAAGGCTCCAGTTGATGTTTTTGCAAAATCAAAACAGTCCAATAATGCTTATATTGAATTATGGAAAGAAATCTCTAACACTTTGAAGCGAAAATAAATTATGATCCTCGAAATTGAACGTAAGTTTGTTGTTAATAAACTACCAGAACATTTATTAGCCGGCGCCCAAAAGGTCCAGATCCAACAAGGCTATCTGATTCTTAATAAAGCAAAAGAATTAAGAGTCCGAAGTAAAAATAAACAGTATTTTCTTACTGAGAAAAAAGGATCCGGCTTGTGTCGTGAGGAGACTGAAACTGAAATTACAAGAGAAGTCTTTAAACTTTTATGGCCGCTAACAAAAGGGAATCGGGTTAAAAAAACCCGTTATACTTTTATGTTAAACGGTTATCAACACGAACTTGATGTTTATAAAGGGGCTTTAAAACCACTAATAATATTAGAGGTTGAATTCGAATCAACCGAAAAGGCCGTAAAATTTCCAATACCTGAATTTGCAAGCCAAGATGTTACCGAAGATCCTCGTTATAAAAACTCTTATCTTGCCAAACAAAGTGTATTAAAACATGTCAGCTAAAAAAAAATCCAAACATGAACGTATTGCTGTTATTCCCGTCACTAAAGATAAAAAAAAGCTTAAAGTCTATTTAGTCACTTCTCGTAAAAAACACAAATGGATTATTCCTACGGGAAAGCTAGAAAGAAAGCACTCAAACCGTGAAGTGGCTTTATTAGAAGCCTTTGAAGAGGCAGGAATTTTAGGCAAGCTAGATAAGCACTTTAAAGTAGAAGGCTCTGAACAGCAAGGCAAACACAGTAAAGAGTTAACCGTGTTTTTATTACATGTAAAACGTGAGTTAAAGCGCTGGCCAGAATTTAAAGAACGTAAACGCAAAAAAGTTGACCTAAAGAAATATCTAAATTCTATACGCAACAAAAAAGTGCGGGAAAAAGTGCGAAAAAAAGTGCGTAAAAAGATGAAGAAAAAGTAATGGGAAAGTGATACAAAATTAGAGACTAACAGTTAATAATATAATCAGCTACCCAGTTGGCATCATGCCCCCCTCTTTTCCAGGGGCTTTCCATATCATCAACCATTAATGTAATCCCTTGTTCGCTGAAGCGTTCAATTGTCTCACCTGCCAACAAATATTTACGTTGATTGATGGTATGTTGGCTAATTTCATGACTTTTATTGATCAAAATATGACTGATAATTTGCTTTGGCTGGTATGGATTGCTGGCATACTTACCAGCTGTTTGTAAAAAAATATCAATTAATTGTTCAAGGTTGTAACCATAGCTTTCATTATCTTCCAATAAATTCCCAATGAAAACTTTGGGCACATCAGCTTGTGCAATTGCATCAGCAATTTGTTCCACCATAATATGAGGCAAAATACTGGTAAAAAAGCTTCCAGGTCCATAAACAATCACTTTGGCTTTTTTGATGGCTTCAATCACCTTAGGGTTAGCTTGCGTTGAAGTATGCGTTAATAAGTTAACCTGCTCATCTGTATGCTCATTACTAAAAATAATGTGGGCAATTTTAGCAGTATTACTATGGCGATTAAGTTTAGTGGTATTTTCTTGGCCCACAATAAGTTGTTGATCCACCAACATGGCATTAATATGTAAAGCATTATTTAAAGCAACAGGCCATACATTTCCTTTAATGGAGCATAGTTGACGAAACACTTCTATCGCAGTATTGATATCCTTGTCATGTACCAAATAAGCCCCCACTAAAACAAAATTACCGATACTACCATTATGTAAATCCATCGTTTTAGGTAACAAGGCATCGAATTGTTTAAGATACGAAATTATCGCATTAGCAAGCCTGGTTTCAACACTTTTAATCAAGGGATGCTGAAACTCAATAAAACTATTTAGTTCTTGTAGTAATAAGTACTCATCTCCCGTGCTGGACAAGCGCCAATTAAACAATTTTACCACTGCCCCCAACCGCCCTTCGCCGTGTGCCTGAGTCATTAAGGCATGACGTATATCACCCACTGGGATCAAGTGAAAACATTCTCGTAACACTTTAGAACTTCCACCATTATCCCAAACGGGGACAACTCGTGTAATATTCTGCGCCCGTCTTGCCAGGGCCATATTAATTTCCCGAAAACCCGTTCCACCAGAAAAAACCATAATATTTAGCTCAACTAGTGGTTGATCATTTTTGGATAGTAGTAAAATATTGAGGATCACCAGTGAAATAAATCCACTAACAATTAGCAGCTCAAATAAGAATTGAAACACTTGCATTAGCTTATCGTTTAGATTTAGTAGATGAGACAGATAAGCTGTTTTTTTGCTGTGGACTATCGTCTGTCACTTCCCAGCTTATTTTAATATTAAGCTTGTGATGATGTTCAGTTTTAGAGGCACTTACTTTTAACCGTAATAAACCATCGGGTGTTAAGACAATCTCATTATCTTCATCTTTAAACACCATTTCGCCTTTTGTTAAGCCCTTAGAAACCGCATCTAAAATATTTTTGATCGATTGAGGATCTTGTAGTGATAAATGGCTAAAAGTTTTTTTATCATCGTACATGTCATTTATCCTTGTATAAATTATTTTGTAACTTGTTTGGCGAGTGACAACATCATAGGCACTAAAGCGGGTTGATGAATCAGTTTTAGCGCTTTTTTAACCGGCACCCAACTACGACCTCGATGTTTCTCATCCCATTGTGTTTCATCCAGCTGCTGAGTCACTTTCATCCCATAAACCCAAACCTCACAGTTAGCCCCCCATTTTTCATATTGATATCGATCAATCACTTTCTTGGAAACTTCACCCAAAACTCCAGCTTCTTCTAATGCTTCTTTTTCTGCGGATTGCTGTGGCGTCATACCTGGCTCAATAATACCTTTTGGTACAACAAAGTGTTTTTTCCCACTTGAAGAAATCAGTAATATTTGAATTTTGTTATTTTTTAATCGATAAGGGATCACCGATGACTGCTGATAATAATAGGCCGGACGAATACGTCGTTCTTTTGCTCTATGTAGAGGATAAGGAAAACTCATTGACAGTTTAGCCGGATTAACAAAAGCATTTAAATGACAACAAGCTTGAGAAATCTTTTTCCACTCTACTGACAAATCAAAAACAGCTAAGTTAGCTGGTGGAAAAAGTTCTTTAGTATTTGATTTTTTGATAATTTTTTTATCCACAAGATACAATAATAAGGTTTCCAGGCTAGGGTTATGTCCCACTAACAACAAGTTTTTTACCTTCTTATTCGTTTTAGCAATGCAGTTTAATAGATCATTTAATGATGCTTGATAAATGCTTTGTTCATAACAGATCTTCGACACATCCATTTCAGCAGCTTTTAAAGCTTTTTCAGCTGTTATTTGGGCTCTTTGTGCAGGAGAGCAAATAATTTTATCGGGGATGAGTTTTTTTTCTGCCAACCAAACGCCAATTCTTTGTGCTTTTCTTTTCCCTTTATCAACAATAGGACGGTGAAAGTCATCAACATCTGCAGACCAGTCTGACTTTGCATGACGTAATATCAGTAATTTATTTTTTAACACAAGATAATTTCCTCACACAGTTCACGCATTTTGTCAAAATCGACTTGTCCAGTAGCTTCAAAAACTTTTACGCCTTGTAATGAGCTCAAATAATCCTGTTTATTCAGTGTATCAATTCCATATTCAAAGTGACCATCTAAGTCTTGATAAAATGGACCTGATGATTTCATAATAGCGGGTAATAAATCTTGCCTTTTTTGAACATCAACTTCTGTCAAAAGCGTTTTTTTCTCGGTATGACGTTGCCAGTTTAAAATAATAAAAGCATACAAATTGGCTTGTAAACAAATACTTTCATCACCATAAATGTCGGCTAATGGTACATCATGTTTCTGTTCAATATGCCAAAGTTCTTCCGCTGTCATTTGCTGGTAATCACTTAGCTGCTGAGGGGGTAATAAATGATGTAAGTCAGCACTGCCGACAATGGTTCCTGGATTAATACGAGGTAACTTGGGAATTCCTAACATTTGTTGCGCCTGAGTTTGTTTTTTGATAAATAAACGATCATTACTCACAAAGGCCAGTTTGTTTTTTTCCAATAGCTTTAACATCAAGGTGGATTTTCCGCCACCCGAAAGCCCCGCAAAAGCTAAACCTCTTCCCTGTTCGCTTTGTTTGTTTACCAAAGCGGATGCATGACAAATTAACCAGTCATGTTGTTGCAAAAAGTTCATATATTGCGAACCAATATAGTTAATTAGTTGATTGTCATTTGCAATACACGGTCCTGCTACAATCCGCTCCGACTCGCTTTGTAAAAAAAGCATTCCCGTTTTTACTTTGCGAATCACTCGAGCATTCACCTCAGTAGCTTCAGCATCACGCAAATCAGCATATTCATCTTTACGCCCCGCTTTCCCTGCTTCTCTTGGCCATGCTTTAAAAGCAAGCTTTAAATCCAAGACTTCTCTTTCTATAGCTGTAATATGAATCTGCTCAAACTGTTCAATATTCAATTCTTGCAGATCGACTAATACTTGGCATTGTTGAAAATATCTTTGTAAATTATCGAGTAGTTGTTGTGAGTTTGACTGAATAAAAATCACGCACTGACCAATATTTAATATTAACCGCTCCTCAAGCAAAACCTGCTGATGAAGCATTTGCTCTTTTATAGCTTGAATAGTATCGCTCATATATTCCTAGTAACTCCTTTTATCCGCTAAAAACTTTATTAATCGGCAGTTGATATTGATCTAGTTTATTTTCTGGTACGCTTAATATATTTTCTAGTAAATAACGCGCTCGAATATACATATTTTCAGACAGGGTTCTATCTAAGATGAAGCGAGTTGATGTCATAAAAGATCGGGCTAAAGCCAAGGTCAAACGAATATTAAAATTTTCATCATTGCTTTTTTTAGCAAACTCACTGGCAAAATCATAAAAATCACACGATGTTTGCAAAATTCTTTGTCTAAGCTGTGGCGACATTACTTGCAAACGATAATGAGATACCATAAAAACCGAAACATCCTGAACATAATCCATATATTGCGATCGGTGCAAGTCAATAAAGTTAATTTTATTTTCTAGCGGATCAAAGATAATATTATCCACATTAAAGTCACCATGAATATAAACCGAAAATGGCGCTTGAGCATTTTTCTTTTCAAAAATATCTGCTTGTTTAATTAATTCATTCATCGCTAATATCTGGTGTCCGCAAATAGCATGGTTTAATTGCTTAAATTCTGGGTGCAATGAGTAAACATTCTCAAGGCGCTTTTGCAGTTGTCCAATATAGGTCGCCGATATTTTTTCAGCATTATAAGTGCGTTTCCAAATTTTTTTTAAAGTTTTTTGTAAGTATTTCTGAGTTTTAGTTAATAATATGTCTGATTCATTTAATAAGATATGCTCATAAGTCAGTCCAGGCAAATGTTCAATCAAAATAGAAGCCGAATTCCCTTTTTTATTATAATCAATAATTTTAGGCGCTAAACCAGGGAATATTTTATGCCAGCTTTCAACCCGTTCTTTTTCTTCTTTTACCTTATTTTTTTGCCCATCTTTAAAAATAGCATCATATTTGTTATCAAGGCCTTTGGTTTTATCCGTACTAGAAATACCTGAAATACCACTTCCTGAACGCGTTTCAGCGATGGTTTCTATCTCAACCTGTTCCATCGGTACATTCCAGCGTTGTTCTATAGAGTGACGTAAGGAATGATAACGATCCGTATTGATACTTTGCCCAATACTGGCTGAAATAATGATTTCACTCATATTTTTCATCACGTTAGCCATTTGCATCAAGTTGCTCATCACTCCATAAGACAACATCATATCCTGAGCATACTTTTTGTGTTTTAAGTTTTTAATAAATTTATTTTGCAAGCGAGAATTGATTTTTTGAAATCTAGGGGCAATTTCCCCAATTTTTAAGGCGATTTCAGTATTACTTTCATAAAAGGCTATTTCAATTTGACTGACTTGCTTATTTAACTGCTCCAACATCCGCTGATAAGCTTTAAAGTTCAGTACTTTTACTTGTTTATGAGAGTGCGTTGAAATAAGCGTTGCAGTAAAACTATTCACACAACTGCGACATAATTCAGCTATTTTTTCTAATTCGCTCGCAATGAGTTCTAAGGCATTAAAATAACGCTTGCTCAAAGAGGTATTTTTTTTGCTACTTAATGAATTTCGACAGGAGTTTTGGATTCGAATACACAAGTTATGGGTATAACCATCACGTTCTATAATATGTTTTGCCACCTCAACAGAAGGTTTGTGTAGGTAAAAATGTAAATGATTTATTTGCAAAGTTAGTTCAGCAATCAAAAATCGTAGATTCTCACTGCCATCATCAGGTATATTCACGATATTCTAATTAATTTCATTGATTATTCATGCACTGTGCTAATACATGATTTGCATACATTTGCGCTGCATTGATCCCTATTCCATCTAAGGCACCCTGAAAGCCACCAAAGGCCGACACTTCAAACACAATGGGTCCATTATCTGTTTCAGCAATATCCACCGTTGTAAAATCCAAGCCAAATAAACTCTGCGCCTTATCCGCCAAATCGATAATCTCATCCGAAGGCTGATATTCAGCATATTTTCCTCCACTATGTATTGTGGTATTCCAAGCACCCGTTTGATTGACTCTGGCATAGGCTCCTAAATATTGCCCCGCTAAAAAAACCAATCCCAAGTCTTGCCCCGGCAAATTGACTTTCTTTTGGATATACATCATCGGATTATCCGCCTGAAACTGCAACACTTGCTTTTTGATATCCTGGTCAGATTGAGCACTTTCAATAACACACATGCCTCGTGCTTTGGTAGAATATAAGGGTTTAAAAACAGCACTCGAAAACTGTTTAACGGTCTTGATCGCTTGGGACACATTTTCAGTCACCATGGTATCGGGCATCGGTAAATTTGCATTACGCAAGCTCACTGTACAACTTAAGCGATCAATCAGTCGCATAATTTTTTCGGGCTGGCTAAAAACTTTTACCCCTTGCGCTTGAGCAATACGCAACAGCTCTAAACGATCTAAAGTGTTTGGACTATAAACAGCACTAATTTTTTTAATAATCAATGCATCCAACTGATTTAAAGCAACATCTCGATAATAAAGATGATTACTCGCCAAGTCTAAATGAACATCCGCCATATCTATCACTAAACGAAAGCCAGTTGCTTTTTCGATACTATCCGCTAATGTTTCAGTTGACCATTTTCCTGGAATACCTACTACGCCAACTTTTAAAGATGTTTTCATGTTTTTTTCATATCGTTAATAGTATAAATTCACTCACTTAAAGCAAAGAGAGAACGAAACAATAACATAACTTATGCTAGAATAAAGTACATTTAATAATAAAGGTCCTAAAACGTGTTTCTAACTATCGCCAGCTGGAATATGGCAGGTACTTCTTTACTCAGAACTTCCGCCAAAAAGCGTGCTGAAAAACACCGACTGTATCATAAAGCGCTCAAGAAGCTAATTGACTCAGCCCAGCCTGATATTATCCTATTACAAGAAATTGTACGTTATGATGACATCAATGGTCAAATTAAAGAGTTAATCGATATTCCTGATGACTACTTTTATATGCCATCAACAACGATTGATACTCATAGTAATAGCTATCCACCCAAATGGAACAAAATTCGCAAAGATGGAGATTGGGATAAAAAGACTTATCTAGGACATGGACTGGGCATTATGTGGCGAAAAACCTTAGCGCATAGCTCTTTGTGGAGCATTGATGATGCCTTATTGCACACAGGTGCTAAATTAGAAGTTGAAGTAGTACGTTTTGAAAGTGGCTTATTTACCGGCAGTCGCGACACCGAACCGCGTATGGCTATGGTGGCTCATTTTAATATTAATGGCCAAGACTTTTTTATTATCAATGTACACCTGACTACCTTAAAAGGAGAGCGAGAAGGGTTTCCAGAAAAAGATCAACAAGGTTCTTTGATTCGTCAAAAACAAATCGACACCTTATTGAACGGTATTATTTCCAGGCTCAACCATGATCGGCAAAGTCGCTTTAATCGGCTTAAACAAAAAACAAAACCGGGTATTTGGTTTATCGCAGGTGACTTAAATGCTACTGTTGATGCACCAGAAATTCGCCAACTTCAGCAAATGAACTTTTTACGTTTGTGTAGCGATAAAGCGACCAAAAGAAGAAAAAAAGAGCAGTCGCCTTCTATTAAGGTCGACTATATTTTTGCTGGACCGAAATATTATGCATTTGATCCAACCCTGTTAGAAGAGCAGTTACAACTTGAAAGTCAGAGCTTTAGCATTTTAGATGAAGTTCAAATATCCGATCATTCACCGATTATTGCAAAGTTTCCTTTGTTGACATAGCATGGACGAATAAATTTATGATAATTCACGATAACAATACTCTGTTTTTTACTATTAGTTACAATAACTCTGCAATTAAATGATAAAAAATACTTTAGGATAAAATGTTATGCCAAAAACACAAATGTATGATCGTTTGAATGCCATGTTTAATACCGTTATTGATGGCATAATTACCATTGATGATAAAGGAATGATTGATTCTATAAATCCTTCTGCAGAAAAGCTCTTTTGTTACCAAAGCCATGAAGTTATTGGTCAAAATATAAACATGCTTATGGCCGAGCCACATAGTAGCAAACATGATCAATATATAAAAAACTACCTCACCAGTGGAGAAACTAAAGTTATCGGAAAAAGTCGTAAACTCATGGGCAGGCGTAAAAATGGCTCTCAGTTCCCTTTTCGACTTGGTGTTAGTGAAATGCGTGTTGATAACAAGCGGATGTTTACCGGAGTTATCCATGATTTAAGTGATAATAACAAACAAACACAATTACTCGAAGCGATAACTGAGGCACAAACCAGCCTTTCACTACGAAAAGATTATAAAAAATTATTTGATCGCCTACTAGAGCAACTGTTGTTATTAACCGAGAGTGAATACGGCTTTATCGGCGAAGTTCACAAAGATGAAAACGAACAACTATTTCTTAAAACCCATGCTATTACAAATATTTCCTGGAATAAAGAAACCAGTGACTTTTATCAACAAGGAATGGCTGACGGCCTAGAATTTCGAAACTTAAACTCTTTATTTGGTAGTGTGATGCTTACAGCTGAAGTGGTTATTGCCAATACCCCTTCTGCTGATCCTCGCCGATGTGGTTTGCCTGATGGTCACCCGCCGCTAAATGCCTTTCTGGGTTTGCCTTTTTTTGATGGTGACAACATGATTGGTATGGTAGGTGTTGCTAACCGTCAAAGTGGCTATGATGAAAAATTAGTTAATATGCTCCAACCCTTTATGGTTACCTGTAGTAATATTTTGGTCAGTTTAAATAATGACAAAAAAAGAAAAGCTTACGAAGTATCTTTATGGGAAAGTGAAGCGAGAGGGCGTGCTATTCTTGAGGGTGCTGTTGAAGCCATTATCACCATAGATAAAGGCGGGATTATAGAAGATATGAATCCTGCTACCAAAACTATCTTTGGTTACACTCCTGATGAGATAGTAGGACAAAATGTAAAAATGCTGATGCCTGAGCCTTATAGTTCGCAACATGATGGTTATTTACATGCCTACTTGTCCACCGGAAAAGCAAAAGTGATTGGTAGTGGACGTGAAGTCACTGGCATGCGAAAAGATGGAACTACCTTTCCTATGGAGTTGGCCGTAAATCATATCACCGTAGGTGGAAGAGACCTTTTCACTGGCGTTATTCGTGATATTAGCGAGCAAAAAGAAAGTGCCGAGCAGCTCAAATCCTTAAATAACGATTTATCTCAAAAACTTAACCAGTTAGCTGAAATTAACCAAGTAAATGAAAGCCTAAATGAAATGGGGACTTTTTTTCAACTTTCTGAAAACGTTCAAGAACTCAATAAAGTACTACTAAAATATTGCCAGAAACTTTTTGATCAAGAAGCTGGCGCTTTTTTTAAAACTGTCAATAAAACCCTACTAGAACAGGAAGTTAGCTGGGGAAACCCACATATGGAGCAAGATTTTTTAGCGAGTAGTTGCTGGGCGCTAAGAAGAGGTGAAGCCTATGAGATCAGTATGACAAGTGAGTCTCTGACTTGTAACCATTTGGGAGATGCCTTGGAAAAAGATAAACTGGATTATTCACTTTGTATACCAGTACTTGGTAGAGATGGTGCTATCGGTTTATTGTCCATCTATGGTAGAAAAAAAGAAGGGATGTTTACTGATTTCTCTTTTCGGGATACCCGTATGAGTCGCAACCGACGAGTGTTAAGCGATATATCTGATCGTTTTGGCACGGCTATAGCTAATATCAGCTTACGACAAAAATTACATCTAGAATCAACGGTTGACCCACTGACCAAACTATACAATCGTCGCTTTTTTGAAGAAAGCTCAGAACTTGAAATGCGACGATCTAAACGAATGGAAAAATCATTATCTATTTTAATGATAGATGCCGATCACTTCAAAAGCTTTAATGATGAATACGGCCATGATGCTGGTGATTATATTTTGCAAACCATTGCCGATATTATGCGAGCGCACACGCGCAGTGAAGATATTCCTACTCGTTTAGGCGGAGAAGAATTTGCTGTTTTATTCAGTATGCATTCGACTAAACAAGCCTTAATAAAAGCAGAAAAAATTCGCCAGGCGGTAGAGCAAACAGAGCTTGTTTTTGCAGGTAAAAAACTTCGCGGTATTACTATTTCTGGTGGTGTATCAACCATACCGGAAGATGCCGATGACATTCAAACTTGTCTTAGCTACGCAGATAAAGCACTATATTCTGCAAAAAACAATGGTCGCAACAAAATTGTTAAGGCAGGTGACATCAGAGAGAAACTCTCTTCTGAGCTAAAATAAAACTGATTAAATCTAGTAATCTTTACAACGGGATAAATGACTTAGGATATTCTTAATACCACTGCCAATTTCTCGTCCTTGCTCAATATTTTCCATTGATAAAAAAGTATTCAAAACAATAACAATTTGAGATGTTAATGCAAGTCTATGTCTGCAATAATGATTAACCTCTAAGCTAGAGTGTTTTCTTAATTGATCATTTGTGCCAATCACTTTTTATCCGACTTAATTAGCTCACCTTCCCCTCTGTTACCTTATCACCTAAAGAAAATATGAATACCCGTTAGTAAAATTGATACCAAATATAGTACAGGAATTAAGAAACAACTTGGTTTCGCCCACCCTCTTTGGCCAGATAAAGCTTCTCATCCGCTACTTTTAACATCACATCTATATTTTCTTCATAATTGTTATTTACGCCAATACTTACTGTTATGGATATTTGCTGTGGTTCACAGCTAACGGTGTACGCTTCAATCGCTTCTCTAAATTCATTTAAAAGAGCGAGTACCTGTTCAAATTCAGTATTTTCGAATAAGACCGCAAATTCTTCACCTCCAAGCCGAGCAACCAAATGTTGTTTAAAATGTTCATTAAGCGTTTTAGCAAAGTGGATTAAAATCACATCACCACATTCATGCCCATAGCTATCATTGACTTTTTTGAAATGATCAATATCCATCATACAAATGGCTAAAGGAGAATTGCTCTCTTTAGCATCCTCATAAATCTTCTTTCCTTCAGTGAAAAAGTAGCGGCGATTATAAATTTTTGTCATATAGTCACGATTCGCTTGATTATGAATAAACTCCATGTATTCCAACATTTCAACATTTTGATTTACTCTGCACAATAATTCGTTATAACTAAAAGGCTTAACCAAAAAGTCATTTGCACCATTTTTAATGAAGTTACTGCTCAACTCAGGCTTGTTTACACCCGAAATTCCAATAATGGCTAAAAATTCTTTAGAATATTGCTCCCGTACTTTAACCACGAGTTCAAATCCATCCATAACAGGCATAGCGTAATCTGTTAAAATAACTTTAATATCATCATGTTGCTGTAAGATTTCTAAGGCTTGTACTCCATTTTCTGCCTCTAACACCTGATAATTTTGTACTTCTAACATTTGTTTAACGACAAGCCTTGCACTTTTTGCATCATCAACGACTAATATTTTAATTTGGCGATTTTTATACAACCGGCCTGCTAATTCAGTGACGTAAAACAAGGCGTTAGGGTTTGTTTTATCAATAAAATCTATCGCCCCTTTTTCAACACTTTGGTTCCTCATCAAAGGATCAAATAGACCTGATAAAATAATAAAATCAAGCTTGGCTTTATTGATGAGATCAACAATTTCACCATCGGGTGCATCGGGCAATCCTAAATCACAAATCGCTACGTGATAATCAAAACGATACTGTTTAAGATAATTTTTAGCTTCAGCATAATTATTGGCAATATGGACTTCACAAGACCATTGATCTCTTAGTAAGGCCGCAATACTTTGCGCGTAAAATTCGTCATCTTCAACAACAAGAATAGGTTTGTCAATAATAAAATCGACAATTTTTATTTTAGAAGCAATGCGAGTTTTATTTCTAGCACTAGTAAGCATTATTTTTTCCTTGACTATTCAACAAATACAATCTCCCTAAAACTCATTTTTACATAGTTAAATCAATCAATCAATCTGTTGATTGTTCCACAAGTATAAATTATTACTTTTTTCCTTTCTATGATAACTAATTAGTTTAATAAATTAGAGTTTAACATGCATCATGAACTCATTATTAATTAATATTTAAGACAATAATTAACTTAAAACTCTCAGAGTCAGTAAAATATTTCAAAAATATTTGCTCAACCTCGGTATTATGCTAGACTTTAACCTGCCTGAATTCCTAGGTCAAAATTATGGTTAATAGTATTCGGGGCTACATACCATCTTTCTAAATATTAGTATTATAGTTTAATACATAAACTTATTTAATACATGAACTTAAAAGGAAATAAATATGGCTTACCAAGTTATTGACGGAGTGAAGTACGAAAAAGAACTTTTAGATTTAGCGAAAGAACATACAACTGGAAGAGGGGAAGGTAAACTTTCTAAAGATGAAGTAGCCGATCTGCTCAAGTCTGCTAATGATGGGACAGGAGTAACCGATACTGAAAAACAAACTCTGGAATACATTCGTAATAATTTTGAATTCACCGATGCTGCTGCTAAAGACTTTGATGCGGCATTTGATAACTTATAATACAAATCTCCCCTAGCCCCTCTTTGCTAAAGAGGGGAAGCTCCACCTCCCCTAAAAGCGCCACTTTTAGTAAAAAATGAAGAAGTGAGAGGATTTATATTTTATCTATATTTGTCATTAAATGTATCACGAGCATAAACAAATATCGCTAATTTTTCATATCTATTGAATAATTGTGTCAGAATTAAAATAGTGAATTACTCGTATTGTTGTTTAAATATCAAACTGAAAGTTACTGGTACTGCGCTACTAATCGATGGCAGGCGAGCAATCTCACGTAGCTTTTCAATACCTTCTGATAAGTTATATTGATCGGCATTTACAATAACTGGGCTCACTGATAGCGCTAAAATTCTGTTCTCTGCTAGTTTAACAACTCGTACATCTGTCATTATTTCTTGTGATACTCCATGTAAAGACAGCTTAAAGCTAACTGAGTCTTTATGAGTTTCACCCACTTTTATCTTATCAAGTATTTTGGTGTCTAAATCAGCACTAATATTGGCTTTTGCAAAAGAGGAAATATCAAAAAGCATCGTTTTCACACGCTCATTACGAACAGCAATACTGGTCTCCACACTGGCCAGATCAATATCTAGAGACATTTTTCCATTTGCTATAGAGCCGTTGATTTTCTTAAAACTATTTACTTCGCCTACTTTAGATTTTTTTATGGAAACATAATTGACTGTTGATTCATCATTTATGATTTCCCACTGTGCTAAAACATTTGACGTTATAAATAAGGTCGAAAGTATAAATATAGCTGTTTTTAACATCTGTTTTCTCCTATGTTTTCAATTGAAACCTTTTGCAACTTATTTCATACCAGAGCCAAGTTGTTTACTATAAAACCCTTATACTTAAAAACTATAGTGACTACCATCTGAAATTTCAATATCTAAGAGCAATATTCGTTCAACTGTTAGTTATTTAGCGACCATTGCCAAAGTTTATTAGACGTGAGACAAAAGTTGCTTATTTTTGTGTTAACTCCAAAAAAATTAAGATCAATTACGCCATACTACATGTTATGATCAAACATATTCTAGTCACCTAAAAAGTGGGGAAATAAATGAAGTTAATACGTTTTTATCTATCAATTGTTTTACTTTCAATGTTGCCATTATGGGTAGTGGCAGATAATACTGATTGCCCAGATGGATATAACTTTTCTGAAGATCTCAATACCTGTATTATCAAGGTTGATGATCATACTGATTCAAATGGAAATACAGCTCCTTCATCTACCCCTATTCCTTCACCCACACCTGCTAACAATAATAATGACGCTGATAACTTTGACTGGAACAGCGAAATAACCCCAACTGACATTGACAGCTATACACAACTTATCAATGGTAATATTGAAGCAGATGATGTTATTATGACTTCGCTTTTTAATGATATCGATGCCATTGTCAACTGCACCACGAAATGTTCAACACTACCAACTACAAGCACGCAAACTACCCTACAAGCCCTTAATCAGCTCACAAAAAAACAACTAGAGAACTTTTGTCGAACTCATCTTGCTGAAACTCGCTGTCAAAAACTGAAACAAGTTGAAGGTCTTGATGAGTGTAAAGAGGCTCCTAACTCTTCTGACTGCCTGTTTCTTTTAAACAGTGTTAAATCAGGTGGATGTTTAATTGATTCGTTTTCTGAAGATTGTATGGCAGTTACTGTTAGTCCATCCTGCATTCGTAATCCTAGCGCCGCAAACTGCTTTACTCATACAGATACTCGAGACGACTTTGATGCTCTATTAATTGATTGTGATAAATACAATAACTCATTGGTTTGTGTCGAAGAAGAAAAAGTGGACTGTCGATACAATCGAAGTGACAACTTCTGTCTTTCAACCCTACCCAAAAAAACCGCTTTGCTCAGTAATAAAGTCGGTAATGTTATTTACGCAAACACGCTAAATGCCCAGGCACATAATGCAAATGGAGCAATTCGCGATATTTCGGCAATGGTTACTTTAGAGCAGTCTGAAACAACAGTGGAAAGAGAGCAAGGGATTTCTGTCAACCTTAAGGCTAATACTATCGCTATTTTTCAGCCACCAAATACACAAAATAGTGATTTGGTTTCTTTTTTAGGCGGTGAATTAAATTCAAGTTTTGATTGTACCCTTTCTACAAGCAGTTCTCAAAAAGTGGTTACTCCCATTGCGGATATTGATGTGACCAGTTGTACTGGAAAAAAAGTAGCCACCCAAACCACAAATTTTACCAGTCAATACAGCAGCACCAGTGGTACAGATTCCAGCTTAACTGTCAGTGTTCAAAGTGGCAGTGTGAGCGTTACAGATCGCTCAACTAATCAGGTAACAACCCTCACGGCAGGTGAATCTGTTGTTATATCCGATAGTGTTCCCAGAGTATCTTGGGTTACACCCATTGATAATGACTATATCTATGCTAATAAGGAAAACACCTTTGTGTGGACTGAATTCTCTAATGCTTCAGGTTATATGATTGAATATAATCTACCTACCCCCGTTTTTGCTGAAAACAATACAACAAAGATTGAGTATTCTTTACAAACCATTACACTTTCTCCAGCCGACTATCAGATTTTTAATAATATGGTCGTATATAAAATTCCTTTAGGACAAACGCCTAAAGGGACTCAATTTGAGGCACGGATCTTTCCATTAGATGCCAGTGGAAATATTCTAGCCACTTCAACATCTAGCGATAAAATTACGATTTGGTCAAAGTGAGTTTTTATAATGAGGTAATAATATTAGCCTTTTCTAACAAAAAATATTTTTTCAAATATTTTATAGATGATAAATTTTAACCAACTATGGAACGTGCGTCCTTAAGTACATCAAAAAACAAAGACTCTGGTATATTTTCAACCTGTTGTAAACTCATCGCGCGTAAAATAGCTGTGACTTGATCATTATTTACAACTCCTTTAGGTAGTGCTTCACCATATAACCAAATCGTGGCTTGCTCTTGTCCAGGTGATTTCTCAAGCCCTGCTTCAGCAGCCACCTTATATA
>CAYMMQ010000018.1:0-5094 GCA_964391585.1 uncultured Ectothiorhodospiraceae bacterium | reverse complement strand
ATGAGTTTTGATAGCTCATCGGCCAACTGTTGATCGGTCGCTTCAAGATTACTAACAACAACGAGGAAACCACCTTGCTTAGCACTTACCTTTTCCAGCCTGTTGCCTAAGTGTAGCTGTAATTTAGATATACATTCTTTCACTTCCTCATCTTCAAAATTTGTTTGGCACATATCTATTTCTGTCGATGATTTATTTAACTGTTCAGAAGGATCATCAAGCACAATACTATCTTCATCCGTTGATGCTAAATCTTTCGTTGGAGCCTGATGTTCAGCACTTTCTTTATTATTTTCATCAGTTAAATCATCAATCAAGGTATTTAACATTTTCTTGTTGACACCGACAACATCTTCAGAAGCATCGGGTTCAACCACATTGTCAAAAAGATTTTGCTTATTTTGTAATAAACTTAACACTTTTTCTTCATAGGCATCTTCAGCTACCATCAATATAATTTGTACCTTTTCTTTCTGTCCAAGGCGATGGATCCGAGCATTGCGCTGCTCCAAGATGGCGGGGTTCCAGGGCACGTCAAGATTGATTAACACCGTAGCACATTGTAGATTTAAACCTGTAGCGCCTGCATCTGTAGAAACAAAAGCATTAATTGAATCATCTTGATGAAATCTCTCGATCAGCGCTCCACGCTTCGATGATGGGATCCCGCCATATAAGCGAACACAATTTAAATTCAGCTTATTAATGACCGCTTCAGCCATAACCGTCATTCTTTCCCATTGAGAAAAAATGACGACTTTTTGATTATCTTCAATACATAACTGCTCCATTAAACTGGCTAGTTCGTCTAGTTTTGGTGAACCTTGCGTTTCTTTATCAACTAACCCAGCAGCATTACAAGCCATTCTTGCTTGTTGTAAGGCCGACATAAGACGATTTGACTCAGAAGGAGTTAGCGGGCGTTTTTTTGCTATTTGTGCCAGACCTGCTGCAGTCATCATTGCAGAATCGTGTAATTCTCGTTGTACCACTGTCAGCTGAATATCTAAGCGGATCTGAGTTTTGTCTGGCAATTGATTTTTAACTAAAGAGCGATCTCTTCTCAATAACACTGGGGCAATAAGCTCTCTCAAGTGCGACAAGTTTCGATATCCCAGCACTTTCCCTTTTTCATCAGTGATATGATAATCCACTAAGTAACGCCATAATGGCCCCAAAACATTCGGATCAACAACCTGCATCAAGCTATACAAATCTTCTAATCTGTTTTCCATCGGAGTACCACTAAGCACAAAAGCATAGCGTGAATGAATCAGTTTAATAGTAGAGGCAATTTTGGTTCGCCAGTTTTTAATCCGCTGCGCTTCATCCAAAATCAGCAAATCCGGTCGAAGCTGTTCATTAATCACACTTAAATCTCGCATCACCAGCTCATAATTTATAATAAAAAAATGCTCATGGCTGCGATACTGCGTCATTCTGGCATCTGCTGGCCCTTGAATAACTTGGCTAGATAATCCAGTAAATTTTTCAATTTCTCTAGCCCACTGGTGCTTTAATGAAGCTGGACAAATAATCATGGTTTTATTGATATTGGCATTATTTTTCAACCAAACGGCAGAAGTGATAGCCTGTAGCGTTTTACCTAAACCCATATCATCCGCTAGCAATGCCCTGCCACGTGAAACTAGAAATGCCACTCCTTCAATTTGGTATGGATAAAGCCTGATACGGATATCAGGTAAAATACCATTAGATTGGCTTATTTGTTGTTTGATTTGCTCTGATTTTCGTTGCTGAGTCATTTTCTCCATTAATTGGCGTATGTATCGATGCACATCTTCACCAATTAACAAATCCTCAAATAAAGCTTTTTGATCGCTAAAAGCAAAAAAATCATCCGGTATTTTTCCCTTAAATTGCCCATCTGTGGAAAAATACTCATTTATCACTTGCTTTAAATCATCTGCATCTAAAGGCGAACGCCAAATACGAACTTTTGGAGCATCCGTTTCATTCCAGGAAAGATAAACAAAACTGCTTTTAACGACCTCCTCATGAGTGGTTTTTTTTAACTTATGCAACACCGCTTCGATATGTTTACAAGTCCCTAATAAATTGGAAGCATGATCTGGGCAAGTACAATAATTGATCCGCTCCTCAATGGAACGAATATGAACTTGGTAGCTTTGAGGGCGATGTGTTGAAGAAACTAAGGAGGATGCTTCCCATTCGCCAAAACTGGGTTTTCCTGAAATATGCCTCACATTAACTTCTGTTTTCCCACGTTTAATACGGTCAGAAATAGCCTCTGTTCGTGCGCTTTTAACTTCATGATTAGCAGATTCTTCAGCTACTTTGGCATAGTGGTAGAGTAATGCCACTGAATGTTTACATATTGCTTCAGAACTGGAGGTACAATTACACTCGGCTTGCAACGGTTGCTCTTCGTTATTATTAAGCGTTAGTTCAACATAATAAGGCTGGTCAGCTAATGCCCCCTCAACATAGGCCCATAAATGCTGTTTATCAAAATCCATCTCGGTCACTCTATTTTCTTTAAAATAAAGCAAGCCTTGCTTGATGGTATTTTCAGAAGCAATACTTTGTAGCTTTTCAGTATCATATAAAAAACTTTTCGGGTGCTCTTGCTCAGGATTAATATTTTCTGTCATTATTTTTCCATTGGTTGCTATACAAAGACATTAACGTTATCGATGATTTCTTTAAGACATTTTTGTTAAACTATCCATTGCTTCTTTTTTAATCGCTACAAAAGCATATACTGATTTAAGAAATAAATTTCCAAATTCACACTTGGCATCACTGACATTAAGCATTTGCATAATCTTCCCCTTAGTAATCAAAAGGCTTAATTTTATCATAACAATACAAAACATATCATCAATAGCTAAATGATAAAAAATAGCGTTGATGAACGATTATTGGTTCATAAGAAGAATTTGACTTTTAAAGTTAATTTTTAAAGGGAGTTAGTAGCGTTAGCTATAGAATGAATATTATAACGTAAAATGTTAAACGCCTTTAATAATATTAATTTGCACAAAGTGATTAAATCTCATATCCTTTACTCATAATTATTAACAATAACACCAACCCAAACCGCAACCCCAAGGATTTTTCATGGTTGAAACTAGTTTTCTTTTCTCTCTTGTTCTCTTTTTGTTCATTGGTCTTGCATCTATAACCAAAGGTCGTAAGAGTACAGAAGATTATCTCGTTGCCGGAAAGGCCGTTCCAGCTTGGCTTACTGGACTTTCGGCAGTGGCAACAAATAATAGTGGTTTTATGTTTATCGGCATGATCGGCATGACCTATGCGACAGGCCTTTCTTCTATTTGGCTGATGATAGGCTGGATTGCTGGAGATCTGATGGTTTCAGTACTTACTCTCCGATCTCTGCATGCAGCCTCACGCTCACCAAGAATAAACTCCTATGGTGGTTTACTGGCTCACTGGCATGGTGATCAGAATCATGCTCTGCGACGAATAGTTGGGCTGTTAACCGTTTTTTTCCTTACTCTTTATGCAGCAGCTCAGCTCAAGGCGGGAAGTAAGGCAACCACAGTTTTACTCGAATGGGAGCCAAGCTGGGGTATATTAGTCAGCGCAACTATCGTTCTTTTCTACAGTGCTGCCGGAGGTTTACGTGCCTCAATTTGGACCGATGCTGCACAATCACTGGTGATGCTGTTGGGTATGAGCATGTTGATCATCGGAGGTGTTGAGTTGGCAGGTGGTTGGTCTCAAGCAATCGAAAAAATGTCTATGATTGATAATAACTATTTAGCATGGTTCCCTGATAATGACTTTCTTGGCATAGTACTGTTTATTTTAGGCTGGCTATTTGGTGGGGTGGCTGTAGTTGGTCAGCCTCATATCGTAATCCGCTTTATTTGTCTTGATAAAGAGTCACACTTAAATCGAATGCGACTCTATTACTATGGCTGGTTCACTTTGTTTTATGGAGCGACTATTCTTGTCGGTTTATTAAGCCGTGTAGCCTTCCCTGAAAGTGCTGCTTTTGATGCCGAGTTAGCTCTACCAACCATGGCACAGCTGGTTTTACCGGAGATATTAGTTGGTCTGGTGCTTGCTGCCCTGTTTGCTGCAACTCTTTCAACTGCAGATTCGCTGATTCTTGCTTGCTCAGCAGCAGTTACTCGTGATTTTGTACAAGAAGAAGGGAAAATGCACACATTATGGGTGGCTAAACTAACAACAGCATCTGTATTAGCTATCGCCGTTTATATTGCACTGACAGGAGCAGAGTCGGTATTTAGCTTAGTACTAGATGCTTGGGGCTTACTTGGTTCAGCCTTTGCACCATTAGTAATATTAAGTGCAATGGGGAATCGCATTGCCCAACCGTTAGCTATAACGATGATTGCTGTAGGTATCACTGTGTTTCTGATCTGGCAGCAGCTTAGCTGGGGAAATGATATCTATAGTGTTGGCCCAGGAATAATGGCTGGTTTTGCTGTATTCTTCTTTGCTAAGTTTATGTTGAAAAAAATAATTAAGAAAGAAGGATAGCAAATATTCATTATGAGCCACATGCAAGTAAATTGCTAAATAACATGATAGCTCCTAAACAATGCTAAGAGCTAATGGCTGTGTAACATCATTATCATTAATCATATGAATCATCAAGAGAAATAGCTTCATATACCTGGTATACCAATTGGCCCTGGTAAATCAGGTATAGCACAGGCGCTAATTAATAATATGAGCATTAATAGAAATATGAGGTTTATTATTTTTTCCATTCTGTAATTTCCTTAATTATCGTCATAGCGTTGTTTAACTGCCGTACTCTTTTCCATAACGCCTCTGGACTATCTTGGTAAAACGTAAGTAATTGCTCACTGCTAATCCAGTGTAGTTCACGCCTTTTAGAAAAGCGACCATCCGTATTATCTTTCCATTCATTATTTATATCTTCTAAATCCTTATAGTTTACCTGTATAAAAAAGCTATACCAATCTTTAGGAGGTATTTTAGTTCCAGGTTCTCGTTGGCAACGCCAATGAGGTTGGGTGTCAAAAAGCTTATTGAGATAATTAATTTGATGAGCAAGCCTAGCTGGTGTTTTACAAGCAGTTTTTAACT
>CAYMMQ010000017.1:11456-26055 GCA_964391585.1 uncultured Ectothiorhodospiraceae bacterium | reverse complement strand
TCAGTTAACTTTCTTTTTTATAGGGCTCCTTTAAACTGCAAAAAGAAATTCCAGCGATGCCTTGTCCGCCATAATAAATAGCATCTTTTATATCGGAGTGATTTAAACCACCTAGGGCGTAAACAGGCATTTGAGCAGTGATGGCTAATTGAGAAAACCTGTTCCAACCAAGCGGCTGTTCTTGAGGGTGAGACGAGGTGTGTTTGACCGGAGATAAAACAATAAAATCCAGACTTAATTCATTTGCCCTTTTGATGTCATTTTCATGATGGCATGAGGCAGAGTGAAAGCCTTGACATAAATTTTTGTCGATTAAGTCCGTCATTAAATCACTGCTGCTCAGGTGTAAACCAATCGCAAATGAGTCTGTTTGTGTTTCTTGTAGTAGTTGGGTAAGTTTCTTTTTTTCCTGTTTTAGTAACTGTCGGTATAAACGAGAGTTTAACTGAATGCAGATCTGTTTTTTTTGGGCAAACTCAATAAATAAACGGATATTTTCAAGAGTTGTTTTTAGACTACGTAATTGTAATAAAGATACCCTAGTATTTTTTATTGATAGGCATAGATTACTTATTTCTTGTTGCTTAAAAGAAGAAAAATCCGCTGTTATTCCATAACTATTTGGTAGTAGTAGAGCCTTGATAACTCCTTTGTTTGCTGCTGGAAAGTGAAAACTTTTCAACCGTGATATTTCAACCCATTTAATTTTTTGTCCTTCTTTTCCAGTACTGGCAAGAGTCAATTGCCTCTCATCTTTAAACTCAGTAACTACGTTTATATATAATAAAACCTTGTTATTATTAGTATAAGTGTAAGTGTAAGGAATTAGTATTAATGGAGAGGCTTTAATAATATTAATGCCAATTTCTTCTTCAAGTTCCCGGTTTAATGCCGAAATAACCGTTTCACCTTGTTCAATTTTTCCACCGGGAAATTCCCATAAATCACCATGAGTAGCCGTTTTTTTGCGTTTAGCAATTAGAACTTTATCCTTATGGATGATCACACCAACGGCAACCGCTAGATAATCAGAATATTTATTAAAGGGTGGGATTTCTTGAAAGTAACTGGCAAATGAGTACATAAATGGGCTCAAAAAAGGTAAAAACTTGAATTAATAGCATTTTTTTAAAAAAAAAGTTGCTTATCAGTGAACTTTTAAGTAAATTAGCACTCTAATTATGTGAGTGCTAATTAGCATGGCGTAAATATAATCGAATGAATTAAAGAGGTCAAACAATGGATAAATGGAAAAATATGCAATTAGCAGTACCAACAGGTAGCCTATCGGCTTATGTTGCTGCTGTCAATGCTATCCCAACCCTAACATTAGAAGAAGAACAAGACTTAGGTAAAAAAGTCCAAGAAAATCAAGATATTGATGCTGCTAGAGCGATGGTTATGTCTCATTTGCGTTTTGTCGTTCATGTCGCTAGAAGTTATGCGGGTTATGGTTTATCACAAAGTGATCTTATTCAGGAAGGAAATATCGGTTTAATGAAAGCGGTAAAACGTTTTGATCCGACGAAAGGTGTACGTCTAGTCTCTTTTGCCGTGCATTGGATCAAAGCTGAAATGCATGAGTTTATTTTAAAAAATTGGCGTATTGTTAAAATTGCAACCACTAAAGCACAAAGAAAATTATTTTTTAATTTGCGACGTAAGAAAAAGCGTTTAGGTTGGTTTACTGATGCGGAAGTGAAAGCAGTTGCAAAGGATTTAGATGTTAGCACCAAAGATGTGTTACAGATGGAAGCAAGGTTATCTTTTCAAGATAATACTTTTGATACTCCTGATAATGCCGATGATGATAATGCAAACCCCTCTCCTGCGAGTTACTTAGAGTCACAAGAACTACAACCTGAACAAGCTTTAATGGAGAAGGATAGCAGTGATCAAGATAGTGATAATCTGCATCAGGCTTTAGCGTGTTTAGATGACCGTAATCGAGATATTATTAGTAAGCGTTGGTTAAGTGAAGATAAAGTGACTTTACAAGAATTGGCGGCTGAGTATGGTGTTTCTGCTGAGCGCATTCGTCAGTTAGAAAATAATGCCATCAAAAAGTTGCAGAGTGTGATGCTGGCATAGGGGCGCATTAGCGGCAGATTGCCTTTGGTCTGAAACAAGAGAGCCTCTAACTCACATTTAAGGTAGTGAATGATAGAAGCTAAGTAACTCTGTTGCTTCTTTTTTCACTTGATAGTGATTGACAATTTTACTTCTGGCCTGCAAGCCAATGTTTTTTCGCAAGTTTTTCTCTTGCATTAAGCTTTCTAGTGTTGTTATGACGCTGTCAAGTTGTTCATGCTTGACTAAAAAACCATCAACACCATCCTCTATGATATCAGGCCAAGCCCCAGCCATGCTTGCAACGACAGGCTTGCCTGAACTCATTGCTTCTAAAACTGTTAAGCCAAATCCTTCATTGCGACTTAAAGCGGTTACAATATCAACACTGGCAAACAATGATGGCAATTGCTGAAATGGCAAAGTGCCAGTAAATAATATTTTAGACTCAAGGTTTGCTGCTGATAATTTATCGATTAATTGCTTTTTGAAAAACTCTTGGTCTGGGGTCGTTTCTCCTACTACCACAATCCCCCAGTCGGGATGAGCCGGTAATAGTGCCAACGCTGCATCTATCAATATGTCAACGCCCTTTTGCGCCCGAACACGGCCAAAAATTCCGATATTATGTTTACCAGGAAGCGAAATCTTGTTTGATTTTTCTGCACTGGGTGTATAAATATCTGCATCTATCCCATGAGGGATGATCACATCTGGCTGAATATGCATATATGATTTAGCCGCTGAGCATGTCGTAATCAGTCCGTCCATTTGCGACATCAACCAACGGGTAATCCAGGTTTTTTTTCGTTGAGCGGTGGATGTAAACACTATCTTTAGTTTACAGCCAAAGATAATTTTTAATAATAGGGCTTGGATCATCTCGTTATTACGACGTGCATGAAAGACTCGGAATTTGCCATCCACTAATGGCTTTTTAGCCACTTTTGCTAACTCAAAAAATGTGAAACTTTTGATCCCATTAGGCAGGTGATATGATCCTAATACAGCAATGGATTCGAGCTGATGTTGAACCTTTAACACTTGCAACATGGTGCTGGTGACACCAGAAAAACGTTTATTTGAGTTGCCCAAAATAATTCTATATTCTGAATTATTTATTTTCATAGTATTTTCTCAATGCGTATATAAGGATAAATGATGGAGCTGTTATCTGGATTATAAGGTAAAGTTAATTCAGCGCCGACACATATTCAAGCAACTTCATTATAGTTTTGCGTCTCACAGAGATATCTTGCTATGAGGATAAACCCATTATTTATGATGCTTGATTACAAAGTTTGATGTACTGTTCCCAGACCAGTTCAGGTGTCAGGTCATGTAGACATTTCAGCTTTTTATCTTGCTCTGTTTGTGGGCATTGTCGTTTAAAACAAGGGCTACATTCCAAGTTGAGTGAGATTGCTTTTGCTTTTTGTGACAGTGGCGGAGTAAAGTTGATATCACTTGAGCCATAAATACCAATAACGGGTACTTTAACGGCAGCTGCAAGGTGCATTAAGCCAGAATCATTGCTAATGACCATAGCACATAAGGATAAGATATCCGTTACTTCTCCTAAACTGGTTTGCCCTGATAAGTCGATAACAGATGAGAATGTATACTTTTTGATTTGTTGACAAATAGCCTGATCTTTTTTGGAACCTAATAATAATACCAGTGTGGAGTTATTTTCTTCTTGGGATACAAATTTCTGAGAAATTTCAGCATAATATTTTGCAGGCCATTGCTTGGCTGGGCCATATTCTGCACCTGGACATAAGGCAACAACTTTTGTTGCTTGCAGTTCATCAAGAGAAAGTGTTAGCTTGTTTTTTTTTAAAAGTTTAACTAATAACTGCCGAGGTTTTTTCTTTTTGGTTTTTAATTGAGGATATGGAAAGCTATTGGTTGAAGGATAAGCCTGAAAAAATGCTGCTTCGTCTTTAAATGCAAGAGAAACAAAGCGTTGAACAGTTTGGGTTAATGATTGTTTGTTTAAATGATGTCGGTCATTGATAAGACCATGGCGCATTTCACCGGTAAATCCCGTACGTTTTTTGATCCCGGCAAAAAAAGGTATGAGCGCTGACTTTAAGGAGTTGGGTAAAACAATGCTCCAGTCATATTTGTTCTTGCGCAGTTGTTGTGCAATCTGATAGCGTTTTTTTAGCTTTAATTGTCCATGCCCAACCGGCATATCAATTGCCTGATGAACCTGCGGCATTCGACAAAGTAATGGTGCAGTCCAAGCGGGAGCAAGAACATCAATTAATAAATCAGGGTACTGTTGCTTTAGCACCTTAAATAAACTTTGAGCCATCATCATATCACCGACCCATGAAGGGCCAACAACTAATAGCCGTTTAGCTAGCATGCTGAACTCTAACTAAGGGTATATTCTGTTCCACAATAAGGGCATTTTGTTTTGCCACCATTTTCAACGATAGGTAAATAAACTTTTGGATGAGAGTTCCATAATGGTGAGTCCGGTAGTGGACAATGAGCCGGTAAATCTTGTTTGCTCAATTTGATATGACTCGTTTTTGAAGAAGAACTCGTTGTATTATTCATATATGTTTATCCTTGTAGTTCAGCTTATTAATCTTAAGAAGTATAGTTAAACCTTATTTTACCAATGTTTGCCACTCTGGAAAAGTTTGCCTACGTCCATGAACTTGATCAAAATACATGCTTTGCAGTTTTTCTGTAATGGGGCCTCGCTTTCCAGCACCAATTTCTCGATTATCATATTCTCGAATAGGTGTTACTTCGGCTGCAGATCCAGTAAAAAAGGCTTCATCTGCTAAATAAACTTCATCACGAGTAATGCGCTTTTCTTTAACGTCTACCCCAATTTCATCCGCAAAATGCATAATGGTTTCACGAGTTATACCTTCTAAGGCCGAGGTTAACTCGGGAGTATAAATAACACCATTTTTTACGATAAAGATATTTTCTCCACTGCCTTCCGCCACAAAACCATCAACATCCAATAATAACGCTTCATCATAACCATCCCGAACCGCCTCTTGTAGTGCCAACATGGAGTTGATGTAATGTCCATTTGCTTTTGCTTTACACATACTGATATTAACATGGTGTCGGGTATAAGATGAAGTACGAATGCGAATACCACTTTCTAAACTTTCTGCACCTAGATAAGCTCCCCATTTCCAAGCTGCAATAATAACATGAGTTTTTAAGTTATCTGCACGTAACCCCATGCCTTCACTGCCATAAAATACCATAGGGCGAATATAGGCTGAATCCAGCTCATTAATAGCAACGACTTGTTTAGTTGCTTTGTTTATGGTTTCTTGATCAAAAGGTATCGGCATATCCATAATATGCGCAGAGTTAAACAAACGTTTAGTGTGGGCATGCAGACGAAAAATAGCAGCACCTTTATCGGTATGATAAGCACGCTCGCCTTCAAAAACGCCCATGCCATAATGTAAGGTATGGGTTAAAACATGGACTTTAGCTTCACGCCAGGGAACCATTTCACCATCAAACCAGATGAAACCATCTCTATCATCCATAGTTAACATAAGTACTACTCCTAAACAGGTTCAAATAATCGGATATTCTACCTTAAATATTAGTGTTAAATAAAGTTGAATTGCTTAATAATGAAATAAACTTTTTCTTTTTAATCATTTAATTTATATTGCCACCAAGACTCTTAATGCATCCAGTTGTAGACTGACTTGTTGTGAGATGTTTTTGATATGTTTTAACTTGTCTTTTAATACTAATATTTCACTATCTCGCACTAAAGAATTTTTAATTTTTAATGCTTGTAAACGGGAAATTTCAAGTTTTATGTTATGTAAATATTCATCAATAATAGATTCAAGTTGTTTGTTGATTTGAGTTTTTGCGATTGCTAGTGATGTCGCATGAATTTCCCGTAAGTTAGCGGCATAAGCAGTAATAATGGCTTTAATGGCTTGTTTATCTAATGTGCTAACACTAGAGTTTATTTGTTTAAATGAGATATCTGCATTTCGGTTATTCAACTCATTATCCACTAAACAGCGTAATGAAAAGCGTTGTAAAGGACTATCATGGTAGTTGGCTTCATGCGGTAATTCTAAGGTGAAATAACTTTCTAATAATAAGGTGCCTGCTTTAAATTTAGGATGAGAAAAAGTGGCAATTGCAGTATTTCCAATATTGTCATGAATAATTCGATCCATAATATCGTCAACTAAGGGGTGCTCCCAAGTAAAAAACTCTATATCTTCATTGCTAAGAGCCATTTCTCGATTTAGGGTATAAATTAAACCATTTGAAGGAATTTGCTGAAAAGTTTGTTGCATTTCATCGGTTTCTTTTAGGATAAAGCTATCATCTTTAAAATCATTTGACTCTAAGCCGAAACAATCAAAAGCACGTTCTAAATAATCTAATAAGTCTCGCTTGTTTTCTGCTTGTTGTAATTGACTGATAATTTTAGCGGCTGACTGGGTACGGCAAGAGTTAAACTCTAACAAGCGATCTCGCCCTTGCTCTAATTGTTGATTATAGTTTATTGAAAGCTGTTGAGTTTGAGTTAATAATGTTTTGAATGTTTTTTTTGCTGATGAATTTAAAGAATTTTGCGTACTCATTAATAGTGATAACAATTCTTTCTTAACAACTTCAAAAACATGAAAACCCGCCGGGTTACAATGATTAAAAATTTGTAATCCCTTGTCATACCATTGATACAAGATATCCAGCGTTGAGTCTTTGAAATAGGGGATATGCAGATGAATGGTATTTTTTTGCCCAATTCTATCGAGTCGGCCAATACGTTGCTCAAGAAGGTCAGGGTGTAGTGGGAGATCAAATAAAACCAGATGACTAGAAAACTGAAAATTTCTTCCTTCACTTCCAATTTCCGAGCAAATTAATAGTTGGCATTTGGAACTGAGATCCGCAAAATAAGCAGCAGATTTATCACGTTCTACCAAGGTTTTTCCTTCATGGAATACGGTGCTTGTTACAATTGTTTGTAGCTTTAGGTATTGATTTAACTGTTCGGCAGAAGCTGCGGTTGCAGTAATCAGCACAATTTTTTCATTTTTTAGTTGCGCTAGTAAGTCAATAAGCCATTTAACCCGGGGATCAATTTCCGTCCAGTTTTTTTGTTTTTTGTTTTTTGTTTGTTGATAATATTGTTCTATGGCAGATAAATTTTGTTGCTGTATTGGTAAGTCAGCAGTATCTGCAAGTTGCTGGTAGGCTTCAGGTAAGCTGAACTCATAAGCAAATGCTTTTCGTTGTGGAAAATTGCTCATGGCTTGTCGAGTATTTCTAAACAAAACTCGACCAGTTCCATGATAATCGAGTAATTGATCAATAAGCTCTATACGTTGCAATAGCCTATTTTCAGCTGAAACAGCAGATTTTTGCATTAGTTGATGACTAAGGTGAGTATTTGATGTCAACTTTTCTAGCAGTAAACAATCTTCAGTGCTTAAATCGATTTGTTCGTCATTGATTTGTTGATATATTTTTTCAACGATATTGGCTAGAGGTTGGTAGCTTTGCTCTTCTTTTAAATAATCTTCAAAATCATAAAAGCGATCGGGATCAAGTAAGCGTAAGCGAGCAAAATGACTTTCTTTACCTAATTGTTCAGGCGTTGCGGTTAATAATAAAACACTCTCAATTTTTTGACTTAATTGTTCGATACATTGATATTCAGGATTACTGTTAGTTGTTGACCATTGTAAGTGATGCGCCTCATCCACAACGAGCATATCCCAGTCACTATCCAAGCATTGTTGTAAGCGTTTTTCTTGGGAAAGTAAAAGGGATAATGAGCATAATACATACTGTGCTACTTCAAAGGGGTTTTCCAGTGAGTCACTTTCCTCTTCGGCAAGACAACGTTCTTCATCTAATAAACTGAAGGTGAGATTGAACTTACGCTTCATTTCAACTAACCATTGATGGATTAATGTTTCTGGTACCACGATTAGAATTCGTGACACTTTTCCACTATGAGCTTGTTGATGAATGATGCCACCCGCTTCAATGGTTTTTCCTAAACCCACTTCATCTGCCAGCAGCACCCTAGGTGCATGGCGTGATGCTATCTCGTGGATAATATATAGCTGATGGCTTAATAAACTGATCCGTCCGCCTAACATTCCACTGACGGGTGAACACGACAATTGATTTCGGTGTAAAAAACTTAAAACGCGTGCTTCAAATTGTTTGTTTTGATCAATTTGACCATTAAACAAGCGCTCTAAAGCTTTGTTAGTTTGTACAATAGGGTTAAACTCTGACTCACACAAGGTGAAGGTATTTTGTTTTTGATCAATAAGTTGGTAAGAAACTAAGCTGTTTTTTGAGCTGACAGATAAAACTAAAAACTGTTGGTGATCTTGAGTGTTAATTTTATCGCCTGCAGCAAAGCTCACTCGGGTTAATGGCGCATTTTCAGCTGAGTAAATTCGTGTCTCTGCACAACTGGGGAAAGTTAAAGTAACTTGCCGATGTTGGACTTCGCTTACTTTTCCAACACCTAAATTAAGTTCAGTATCACTGATCCAACATTGCCCACTAACAAATACTTTATTCATAACTTCTCGCTTCACTTTGAATAGACTTTACGCTGGAATAAATCCGTTCGTTTACTCACTAGACGATCTAAAAATAACAAACCATCCAAGTGATCAACTTCGTGTTGCACTGCTCGAGCTTCGTAACCTTCACATTCGTAGTGCAAAAGCTCGCCTTTGGCATTAAAAGCCGAAAGGGTTATTTTTTCGGCACGGATTACATTGCCGGTAAAGTCAGGAACAGACATGCAGCCTTCACGACCGACTTTCATCCCATCCCAGGTGTTTATTTCTGGATTGATGAGGATCATACAACCATTGTGTTTAATCTTGGGTTTTAAAGAAACATCAACGATAACGATGCGTTGGAAAATACCAATCTGAGGTGCTGCAATTCCTACCCCACCAGGGCCAGCTCTCATGGTTTCGTCAAGATCAGAAATGATTTTGGCCAAGTTATCATCAAAAGTTTCAACTGTTTTGGACTCTTGTTTTAAACGCTCATCGGGGTATTTTAAAATTTTATGTATTGCCATTGTGGTTCACTAAATTTAGTTAATAGGTATATCAAGGTTTATAGGCCAATTGAGCTTAGCCTATTAAGGTTTCTATGCTACTAACTTCAATATGCACTTCTTGTTTATACGTTTGCAAAGCGGCTTTAATTTCACTGAGTTCAGCTTGAGCAATGCCTTCAATACTCATCACATAAATAGGTTCTCCTTCGCTACCGGCAACATCTGAGCTGAGTTCTAATATATTAAAACCTACTTGATAAAGTGCATTGGTGATTTTAGCGACAATTCCAGCATGATCAGCGCCGTAAACGGTAATTCGGCTATCAGGAATTTGATTAACAAATAAGGTGGCGTCCATATCTTGAAAATTAAAAGAAAGTTTTAATTTTTCTGCAATAGGGCTAATCGCTTGTTTAAGTTGTTGCAAGCTATTGTTTGAATTGACCATTAACATAATAGTGAAGTTGCCACCTAAGCGGTTCATGGAGGCTTCACCGAGTTGAGCGCCATTATCATATAAAGCCTGACTGATTTGGGCGACAATGCCGGGTTGATCGTTACCTATTAAAGTTAACATTCGCCATTGGTTCATTTTTTATCTCCATTTGTTCATTTTTGAGTATCGCTATTAATCCAAATCATGCTGGCTATTCTTCCGGTAACGCCATTTCGCCGGTAGGAAAAAAAACGATTTTTATCGTTGTAAGTACAAAAATTTCCACCATAAATATTAAAGATATTTAATTGCATCAATAGAATTTTTGCAATGTGGTAAAGATCGGCTAGGTATTTATTATTTCCATGGGATGATGCAATAAATGCTTTTTCCAATAGTGGCTGCTTTCTAATAAATTCTTCACGCACTTCAGCTCCGACTTCAAATGCTGGTTGGCTTATCGCAGGTCCTAGCCAGACTAAAAATTGTTGTGCTTTAAGCCTACTGGACAGAATAAGTTGTTGTATTGAAGATTCAATAATGCCATTTGCTAAACCTTTCCATCCCGCATGAATTGCGGCGACTATTTTACCATCTTCACTGCAAATTAAAATGGGTAAACAGTCAGCCGTTAATACGGCACAGACGGTTTGTTCATCTTGAGTGAAAGAGGCATCGGCAATAGGCGATTTAGCGGGTTGTGAGCTAGAATGCAAAGAAATAGGGGTGATAATGTTACTATGCTGTTGATTTAACCAAACGGGATCTTGTGGTAATCGTTGCGTTAATAGCTTTCTATTTTGCAGAACGTGTTTTTGTTTATCGCCAACATGAGTCGCTAAGTTTAAACTAGCCCAAGGGGCAAGGCTCACTCCTCCTTGCCTAGTGGTGATACAGGTTTTTACTTGAGCAGGAGCTGGCCAATCAGCAGAAAAAAAAGAGTTTGTCTGTTGCATAACTGTAGAGCGCTTTAGAGCGCTTGTATATACTCTTGGTGTTGAATTAATAGTTGTTCTAATAATTGCATATCAGCAGGGGACTCCACTTGCCATTGCACCCATTCTTCGCTTAGAGGATGAACTAATCCTAACTTTCTAGCATGTAAGGCTTGACGGGTAAAATTTTGCAAAAACGTTTTTAATTCATCGGTACAGTTGGGGGGAACTTTTAACCTGCCCCCATAAACCATATCGCCAACAATGGGGAATAGCTTATAAGCAAGGTGTACACGGATTTGATGTGTCCTACCTGTTTCCAATTTAACATTGACTTTGCTATGGCTGATATATTTTTTTTCAACAGAAAATTGGGTAATGGCTTCTTTTGCGTTAACATTTGTTTCATTTAAAACGGCCATTTTAGTTCGTTGCGTAGGGTGTCGCCCCATAAAAGTCACAATTTTTTGGCCAGTAATCGGCTGTCCAGCCACAAATGCCTGGTATTCACGCGAAACACTCCGTTCTTGCAGTTGCCGAATTAAGTGGGTTTGTGACTCCAGTGTTTTAGCTACCACTAATAAGCCAGATGTGTCTTTATCTAAGCGATGAACGATTCCCGCTCTAGGAATATGAGAAAGTTCTGGATAATGAAATAATAATGCATTTAATAAGGTGCCATCTTGGTTACCGGAGCCTGGGTGAACTACTAATCCAGCAGGTTTATTAATAACAACAATAGCCTCATCATCATAAATGATATCCAGATCAATATTTTCAGCTTGTGATTCGGTTAAGACTTCCTCTTCACCTGCTAATAGCGATAAAGACTCACCTCCTAAGACCTTGGCTTTAGCCTTTAGTTGTTCTCCATTGAGAAGAATATTGCCAGCTTTTAACCATTTTTGTAAGCGAGATCTTGAATGACTTGGAAATAGTTCGGCAAGAACAAGATCAAGTCTTTTACCTCCCATATGTTCTGGTATAATCAATTTTTCGATTGTGCTCATTATGACATCCTGAATTTAAAAATGCAGGAATGAGTTTTGTAAAGTGACTTATCCTGTATTATCTTGAATTGATTATAATATACTATGCTATACTTCACGTTTAAATTTTTACGAACAGATACTATGAAATCATCTTATTTTAACACACGTATTTTCACCTATGCTATTTTCAGCATAATGATGCTGTTTTTATCATCATGCTCTTATATGTCTGATTTAATGCCTGATGAAATTGATGAGGCAGATTCTTGGTCTGCAAGTAAGCTGTACGAAGAAGCTAAATATTCCTTAAATGCAGCAAATTATCCAGATGCCGTTAGATTGTATGAAAAACTTCAGGCTCGCTTTCCTCATGGGGTATATGCTCAGCAGGCGCAATTAGAAGCTGCGTATGCCTATTATAAAGACAAGAATCCTACTTCAGCAATTGCTACCCTAGATCGATTTATTAAAGTACACCCAAAACATCGATATGTGGATTATGCCTATTATTTAAGAGGTTTGACCGTTTTCCCAGATAGAAAAAATGTATTTGAATATGCCTGGCCTCAGGATGAGTCGCAGCGTGATCCAAGAGCGTCGATGGAATCATTTCAATATTTTGAGATTTTGGTTAGAAAGTTCCCCAATAGTATTTATGCACAAGATAGCTTATTGCGCATGAGATACTTAAAAAATAAGTTGGCTAAACATGAATTACATATTGCGAAGTTTTATTTTGATAAGCAAGCATATGTGGCAGCGGTGAATCGAGCTTCTTATATAGTCTCAAATTTACAAGAAACTCCATCGGTTGGTGCCGCTTTATTATTGATGGTGGATGCATATAAGAAGTTGAATCTTAATGATTTAGCTGCAGATACGCAAAAAGTTTATGAACATAATAAAGCAACAGCTGGGTTTGTTGATGATGTTTTCCCTCATCAAGATAGTATTTTACCCGACTTCCTAACTAAGTGGTTTAAGCCTTAATTTGTGATTAACAGTTGTCTAAACTCGGTCGATATTTTCATATATCCAATATGAACTTCTAGTCCAATAGGATGGCTATGAGTTGTTAATGAGTTATAAAAAACAGCTTAATAAAGTTAGCCTATCAAATTTTTTCAACGAGAGGCTTAATAATTATTTCAACTCTACGATTTAGTTGTCGACCTGCTTCAGTTTCATTTGTCGCTCTTGGGTAATATTCACCAGCTGCAATAACTGTTAAGCGACCAGGAGCTACACCTCGGCGGATAAAATAATCAACAACATTTTGGGCCCGTTGCTCTGATAATTGTAAATTGTAGCTTTCTGAACCAATACTATCCGTGTGTCCAGTCACCTCAATCTGAGTGCGATCATATTTATTCAATAATGCTACAATCTTGTTTAAAGTTGTACGGAAAGTCTGTTTAATATCAGATTTAGCAAAGTCAAATGATACCTCATTGCTAATATCAATTTTAAGACTTTCATCTTCTAGGCGCTGAATTTCCAGAGCATGCTGTTTTTGTTCCTGTTTCAGCTCATTTTCAAACTCCAGCTGTTGCTTGTCCATATAATCACCAGTCACTCCACCGGCTAAAGCACCGAGAGCGGCACCAGCAAAACGCCCGGAGCTATGATCGATTTGATGTCCGATAATTGCACCTGCAATAGCGCCAATAGTGGCACCTGTTTTAGCACGAAGGTTTGGATCATCAGTAGCGCAGCCAAATAAAGCCAAGCTGACTATCAATATAGTTATTTTTTTGTAACTAAACATAAATACTCTTCCTTTACCTAGATACTAGATAGCATCTTCATTTTCTTCTCCAGTACGAATTCTGATAATTCGTTCAACGGGGGAAACAAAAATTTTACCATCTCCAATTTTTCCAGTTCGAGCAGCTTGAATAATTGCTTCAATACAACGATCAACGTCTTTTTCTGGAACCACGATATCAATTTTTAACTTGGGTAAAAAATCAATCACATATTCAGCACCACGATATAACTCTGTATGACCTTTTTGACGACCAAAACCCTTAACTTCTGTGGAAGTCATGCCAGTAATACCGATTTCTTGCAATGCTTCACGTACATCATCTAACTTGAATGGTTTGATAACAGCCTCGATTTTTTTCATTATTCTTCCTAAAAAATGGGGTGGATATATTATAAATTATGTTATAGGATAACTGCTATTATTATTAAATGCTACTTTATATCCTTAATCATGATGATAAGGCCGTGTTTATTTAACTAAAACTAGAAGCAGACATATGCAAGCAGAAGATATTATAAAAGAAATGAAAGTTCAATCAATTATTGATGAAAAAATAGAAATTCGTCGCCGGATTGACTTCATACAACAGCAATTGAAAAGCTCTGGTTTGAACAATCTTGTTTTAGGGATTAGTGGCGGTATTGACTCATCAACCTGTGGACGTTTAGCGCAATTAGCCGTTGAACAATTAAATCAGCAAAATCCAGAGACTAACTATGCCTTTTATGCCGTTAGATTACCTTATTCGGTACAAAAAGATGAAGCTGATGCGCAATTGTCATTAGAGTTCATCCAAGCAAGTCATTCAATAACTATTAATATTGCTTCGGCAAGTGATGCGATGCATCAACAAGTATTAGCATCATTAGCGAGTACTAAGCAAGATGAAATTTCAGAAGCTAAAGCAGATTTTGTTTTTGGAAATGTGAAAGCAAGAGCGCGAATGATAGCACAATATGAGGTGGCGGGTTTAGTAGATGCTTTGGTTTTAGGAACCGATCATTCTGCTGAAAATGTTACCGGCTTTTATACTAAATATGGAGATGGTGCTTGTGATTTAGCACCGCTGTTTGGTTTAAATAAACGCCAGGTAAGACAGCTTGCAAGATACCTAGGAGCTCCTGAAAAGTTGATAAGTAAAACCCCAACTGCTGACTTAGAAAGTTTAGCACCGGGAAAGCCAGATGAAATAGCTTTAGGTTTAAGCTACGATCAAATTGATGATTTTTTAGAGGGTAAAGATGTCCCTCAAGAAGTAACGAATAAAATTATTACTATTTACCAGCAAACAGTTCACAAACGAGAAGAAAT
>CAYMMQ010000017.1:6311-11356 GCA_964391585.1 uncultured Ectothiorhodospiraceae bacterium | reverse complement strand
TTATAGTGTTTGATTATAGTGTTTGATTATAGTGTCTGAGTCTTGCTTGAAATCAAATTGTTTAGTTGTCATTCCTGCGATGAATGAAGAGCAGACCATAGCGCCGATTATTAACGCATTGATCCAGCAAGGCTTTGATGTGGTGGTGGTAGATGATGGTAGCACAGACAATACCAAGCAGCAGGCATTAACAAGCGGTGCAGTCGTTTTACCCTTACTTTATAACTTGGGCGCGTGGAATGCCATGCAAACAGGCTTTCGTTATGCATTACAAGAAAACTACTCCTTGGTTATAACTATGGATGCTGATGGGCAACATGTACCAGCGTCTTTACCTGCTATGATAGCGGCTTATGAGCAAGGTGATTGTGACGTGGTGATTGCTTCTTGTCTGCTGCGAGGTGACTTATCCAGACAAGTGAGCTGGCGCTTTTTTAAGTGGCTGGCGAATTTATCGGTTAATGATCTTACTTCAGGTTTGCGTCTTTATAATAAACAAGCATTTACTTTATTGGCTGCAGAGCAAGCAACTTTGCTTGATTATCAAGACTTAGGTGTTTTATTGCTACTAAAAGAGTATCAATGCGTGATCCGTGAAATTCCTTCAACGATGGAAGTGCGAGTTGAAGGGAAATCTCGACTATTTTCTTCATGGAGACAAATTTTTTATTATTTATTTTATACCTTTGTGTTATGTTTTTCCAAGGTTAAGAGACGAAAAAAACTGCTCACCACTCTCATTTACTCACCTCAATCGTTTTAATCGCAAAGTGAAAAGCTTAAACTGATGAAAATTTATCTTTTAATTACCGCTTTATTAGGGATTTTTACCACCATTACCATTTTCTACCTCATTAGAAAAGATCATCTGCACATTCGTTATGCCTTTGGATGGATTTTAATTGCAATAGTCATAGGGGTGTTTGGCCTAAGGCCACAATTAATTGATGTGTTATCTGATAATTTAGGCATTAGTTATCCTCCCATTTTAGCTGTTATTGTGGCAATTTGTTTTATGTTATTGAAACTATTATTAAATGATCTTGAGTCTTCTAAGCAAGAAAGGCGGATCATTCGTTTAACCCAACGTTTAGCAATTTTAGAAGCTGAAAAGTTAGAAGCCGAAAAACACCACAAAAAAAGCAATCTAAACAATGAATAAGCAAAGCAAAATTCAGATTTGCCATGATTATTTTGAGTTGTCTGGCGGTGGTGAAAATCTGGTAGCAACTTTAGCCAAGCACTTAGATTGTGCTATGACTGCCGGGTTTGTCAATCCAGATATTCACTTAAGCGATGATTATGATTTAACTAGCATTAAGTCATTAGCTGCATTTCGAGGTTTTCGACCATTACAAATATTGAGCTTAATACATCATTGGGAAAATTATCACCAAGCTGATGCCACTCATATGATTTATAGTGGTGTTTATTCGCAAATGGCCGCTAAACAGCATACAGCACAGAAAAATATTCTTTATTGTAATACTCCTCCTCGTTTTGTTTATGATAAAAAAGATTATTATGCCAAGCAATTACCCGTATGGCAGCGACCTCTGCTTGAGATATTAAGTCGTTATCTTAAATATAAATATGAAGCCAGCTTGCCTTTGATGGACGTGGTGATTGCAAATTCTGAGCATATCCAACGGCGGATAAAAAAACACCTGCATATTGATTCAACGGTAATTTATCCGCCTTGTTATATTGAACATTTTCATTGGCAACAACAAGGTGATTATTATTTATCAACAGCACGCTTAGATGGGCTGAAAAGAGTTAATGTAATTGTTGATGCATTTATGAAAATGCCAGATAAAAAATTAATTGTTGCTTCTGGAGGTAGTGAGCTAGAGCAGTTAAAATCCCTTGCTGCCCAAGCAAAAAATATTACCTTTACCAACTGGCTTAACTCGGCAGCATTACAACAATTAATAAATAATTGCTTTGCGACCATCTATATTCCAAAAGATGAAGATTTTGGTATTTCTCCAGTTGAATCTATGGCAGCTGGAAAACCTGTCATTGGTGTGGCAGAAGGCGGATTGAAAGAAACAATTATTGATCAAAAAACAGGTTTTCTGCTAACAACGGGGCAAGAAAATAGCGATGATGTTAAGAAAGGCTCCTTAGAGCAACAATTAATCAATTATGTGCAAAATTTAAGCGCTGAAAAAGCTCTTGCTATGCGTGATGACTGCGAAAAACAAGCAAAAAAATTCAGTCGTCAGGTTTTTTTAAGCAAGATGAGTGAGTTAATTCAATCTGTTTGAGCACTGATTTGCTGGCTTATTTGGCGCTGGATAAGTATTTTTCTCGATACAACTTTCCTAAGTCATGACTTGGATTTTGTTGTAATAACTCATTGAGTAATTTTTTACCCTCAGCGACCTCGCCTAACTCAATTAACAAAGCGGCAAGATTGGCTTTGGCATCATAGTTTTCAGGATTAAGTGCTAAGGCCTGCTGAAAGTTGTTTTTTGCTTGGGCATATGACTTGCCTTGTACTAGGCGATTAGCTTTCATATAAAGAAAAATACTATGTTCATGTCGGGTAAATTTATCCACTGGCATAAATGATTCAAACTGTACTGCTTTGGCTGTTTGGCCAGTATACAATAGGGCAATATAGGTGTTTAAAAATGTTTGTGGCAAAGCTTCAATAGAGTTCCCTTTTCTACCAAGATTTAACGCTGTTCCAAGTGCTTCTAATGCCTCTTTAAACTTCCGCTCTTTGATATATAATTTACCAAGTTCTGCCCAAACTCGTTCTTTTTTAGGGCTCATTTGGACTTCGTTTTGATAGAATTGGATCGGGTGTAACCATTGCTGATTGCGGGCATAACTTAAACTTGCTAGTGAAAAAACAAGGGCAAAAATTAAAATAGTGAAAATAGAAAGGTTGGCTGCATTTTTTTTTCGCATATCGAGCAAATAGCACAAAACATAAGCCGTTAGAATGGATAAGCCTAAATTTGGCAGGTAAGTTCTATGCTCAAAAACTAAATCTTTAATCGGGATAATTCCAGACTCAACACTATGGGCAATATAATAAAATAGAACTGCAAAAGTGACGATAGGATTAGTTTTGTAAAAGATAAAAGCCACTATAATCAGTAGCAAATGAGCAAAAAATGCCGCAATGACTGGAAAGTTAAAGAATCCTTGCTGTAAGCTAATATCATAATCCAAGTGTAAACCAAGCGGTAAAAAATATAGTTTTATATAATGCCATATCACCAGCATTTGAGTTGAAAAATACTGTAAGCGTGAAATATCTTTTACGTCTTGAGTATGGGTATATTGATCAATTACTTCTAGATTAATACCAAAAGCATAATGAAAAATAGTGGCAATTAGCAGCAGTAATAGCAGCCCACTTCCTAACCATAAAAGTAATTTTTGCTTGCTTAATTGTTGAAAAAACAATAACTCAATAGCCAGTAATGAGATGGGAATGGTAACAGTATTTTCTTTAGATAATAAAGCCAGTAACAGAAAAATGGCAGTGAGAACAAAATAAGTTGTTTTTTTGCTATTTCGAGCAAAGGTATAACTGGCTAAAGTGGCGATATAAAAGAAGGCAGCTAAAGATGCATGACGCTGAATAATATAACTGACTGCTTGCGTTTGTAAAGGGTGAAGTGCAAAAAGTAGGGCAGCTAAAAAAGGGAGAAACACAACAAAAGCAGAGCTTTGAATATTATCTTTATTGCCAATAGATACAGCAGCTAAAAACCTGACCAGAAAATAAACAGCACAGCCAGATAAAATATGGATCAGCAAATTAAAAACATGATAACCAAAGACATCGGTTTGATGAATACTATAATTTGTTGCAAGTGAGAGATAACCCACAAAACGCATTATTTGGTAATTTCGGTGTTCAAATAAATTTGCAAAACTATGAACAGTTGGGTTTTCTACAATTGAGTAGTGATCATCAAGATAAAATGGAATTGAGAAGCTGTTGATGTAGCTGAGGGTTGTAACAACAATTAATAATAATAATTGTATTTTTGGGTTTTTTAGCTTTTCCAGTGCATGAGAAAAATTAAACTCTTTGTTTTCTGTTTCTTGGACTTTATAACCTTCTGTAAGCACTAGAGACTTTCCATTAAATACAATTTATTTGGTTAATAATTATCTGCTAATTAATAAAATTACTTGGGGCGTAAATTGATAAGCTTAAAGGTCGAGCCATTACTTGTTGTTAGTGTTACTTCATAAATACTACCATTATCTGTTTGTAGTTGAGGTAGCACCAGTTTATTTGCCGTTAAACTAGCAATAGTGTTGGGCTCGCTGACATCAAAATTGGCTTCTGATACCTGGGCAAACACCTGTAGTTCAAAAGACGGTGGACTGTTAGCTGTTTGAACCATTTTAGCTCTAAAATAACTGTCACCAACACGAATGAGTGGAATATGTACATTCTGATTAATCGAAGTATATTGAGCAATTGTTGAATTAATTATTTGACGCTTATAGGGTTTTTGACCAATATAGTTACCTGGTTGAGCATATTGGCATGCATATAAATCTCCTGGCCAGATTTTTTTTCCATCAGGATAATAGATCATATCGCAGGATGTTTTAGCACAGCCAACTTGAAGTGTTCTATCCCAAATGACCTGGGTGTAATGACCAACTAGAGTACCATTAATCGATGCGTTGCTATCATAGTCATAATTTTTATATTCTTCCGACCATAGTCTAATACCTTCTTCAATAGAACCATATTTGTAACTATGGGCGTATATATTGTTGCCAGCTTGATCAGCGTGTTCAAATACACATTTATCTGTATGACGTTGAGCAATATCAGCTAAATCTTTATCCCAAACCATATCGCCAATAAAAGGTTGTGGAATCGGTTGTCCAGGTAGTTCGCCTTTGTTTAATTGGTTACGAACATCGTTATGTGCTTTTAGCGCTACAACAGCATCAACACTTGCTGCAATTGCAAAAGTATTAAGGCTGATTAAAAATAAAAAAAGGTAAAACTTGATCTTCATATTTTCCATTTTGCTAGGTTTAGAAAC
>CAYMMQ010000017.1:1981-6211 GCA_964391585.1 uncultured Ectothiorhodospiraceae bacterium | reverse complement strand
TTAATAAGTTATAAATTTCGCGAATTCTAGCATAGATCAAGCTTGATGTAAATATTAAGAATTAGTCTTAAATACTGAAAAATATACACAATATCAACAAGAAAAAAGCTCAGCTAGTTTTTTTCCTGGATTTTCATCGCGCATAAATGCTTCGCCGACCAGAAAAGCATTAACCTTATGTTGTAGCATAAAATGCACATCATCCTTTGTGTGTATGCCACTTTCTGTGACCACAATTTTGTCACTAGGAATGTGTTCCAGTAAATCGATAGTTGTGTTTAATTGGGTTTCAAAAGTTCGTAAATTACGGTTGTTGATACCGATCAAAGTAGTGCCTAAAGCTAAAGCTCGCTCTAGTTCATAAAGATCATGAACTTCAATGAGTACATCCATGCCTAGTTGTTTCGTTAATGTAGCAAGTTCATGTAATTGTGGATCGGAAAGAGCAGCAACAATCAATAAAATACAATCTGCCCCCATCGCTCGAGCTTCATAGACTTGATAGAGATCAATAATAAAGTCTTTACGGATAACTGGAATAGAAACAGCACTTCTCGCTTGAATTAAATACTCATCAGCACCTTGAAAAAAGTCAATATCGGTTAACACCGATAAACATGCCGCTCCAGCATTTTCATAAGATATGGCAGTCGCTACGGGATCAAAATTTTCGCAGATAACCCCTTTACTGGGAGAAGCTTTTTTTACTTCAGCAATGACTGCTGGTTTGCCTTGATTTACTCTAGCTTGAATACTATTAACAAAACCACGTGTTGCTGGAGCGTTTTTTATGGATGAGATGAGATCATGCAACGTATGTTGTTGACTACGTTGCACGACTTCTTCATGTTTACGCTTTAAAATTTTTACTAAAATATCGGGTACATTTGTGGACATTAAGATTTAACCTATATGAATTAAAAGGCATTGCTGGTTTTGATAAGGGCCTCAAGTTTTTGTTTTGCTAAACCGCAGGCTAAAATTTCCTTTGCTTTATCGATTCCTTCAGCTAGGTTATCAACCAAATTTGCACAATAAATGGCTGCTCCAGAGTTTAATAACACAATATCTCTAGCGGCACTCTCTTCATTGTTTAATACAGATTGTACCAATTGTAATGATTCACCCGTATTGGTAACGATGAGTTCCTTTATGTTTTGCCGTTTAAAACCAAAGTCTTCTGGGGTAATTTGATAGTGGCTAATTTGATTGTTTTTAAGTTCACAAACCTGAGTTGGGGCAGAAATACTAATTTCATCCATGCCATCATTTGAGTGAACCACCATGATATGTTGGCTGTTAAGGTTTTTTAATACCTGGGCAAAAGGCTGTAACCAATCAGCCGAAAAAACTCCGATTAGTTGATTGGGAGATGAGGCAGGATTCGTTAAAGGTCCTAATAAGTTAAAGATGGTGCGGATCCCCATTTCTTTTCTTGGACCAATCGCATGTTTCATCGCACTATGATGTAATGGTGCAAACATAAATCCTAAGCCAATATTTTCAATACAGGTGGAGACTTGTTCATGGTTAAGGTTAAGATTTACTCCGGCAGCTTCCAATAAATCAGCACTACCAGAACTGCTACTAACCGAACGATTACCATGTTTAGCTACCATTGCATTCGCAGCAGCAACAATAAAACAGCAAGTGGTAGAAATATTAAAGGTTTTTAAACCATCTCCACCCGTGCCTACGATGTCAACGACATGCTTGCCTTTAATAGCTACCTTGCTGGATAATTCTCGCATCACCATAGTTGCCGCGGTTAATTCTTCAACTGTTTCACCTTTTAGGCGTAACGCGACTAAGAATCCACCGATTTGTGCATCGCTTGCTTTACCAGTCATAACCTGTTGCATCACCTCAGTCATTTGAGTTGAGGATAAATTACGACCGTTAATGAGTTGTTCAATAGCTTGACTAATATTCATTTTATTAATTTTATGAGTTGGTAAAATTAGATGAATTATAGTCGCCTTAAGGGGGCTGAGTCAAAATTGTATTGAGATAAAACTAAAAAGTACTCGTTATAATTTTGTTTTATTTGCAATAACTTAAATAAAACAAAATCAACAGATTATGCTATTTTGATTTTAATTAACACTACCTTTCCAAATGACAGATTGACAAAACGATATGGTCGATTTAGACTTAGCTTGAAGACTAGACTAAGAGGTGATGTAATGATTATGATGAATATGCATGAAGCAAAAACTCATTTTTCTAAATTAGTGGCTAAAGCACATGAAGGTGAGGAAGTTATTATTGCGAAATCTGGAAAAGCTTATGCTAAAATAATTCCAATTCTTGAAACTGATAGAAAAGCTGGTATCGCTATGGGAAAGGTAGCTAATGATTTTTTTGAACCACTTGATAAAGAATTATTAGATATATGGGGACATTAAATGATTTTGGATACTCATGTTTTTTTATGGTGGCTGTTTGATGATCCAAAATTGTCAGTTGATTTTCACCGTTTAATTGCTGATAAATCAAATGATATTTTTATAAGTAGCGCTTCAGTTTGGGAAATATCTACAAAGTTTAGGCTTGGGAAATTATCTCAAGCGTCGAATGTGGCAGATAATGTTCCTTTTTGGATAAAAAAGGCTGGTTTTTACTCACTTCCAATAATGCCAGAACATGCTCAACTTGCCGGTAGTTTTAGTTTTTCTCACCGTGATCCTTTTGACCGGATGTTGATTTCCCAGGCTAAAATTGAAGGAAAACGATTATTAACAGAAGACAAAATAATATTACAGCTTATTACCAGCATTTGAACAAATAAATTTTTAGGAGTTACTCATGAGTGAGTTTTTATCAGGCTTGGCCGGTGTGCCGGCAACTAAATCACAAATTTCAGACATTGATGGTGAAAAAGGTATTTTGTCTTACCGTGGTTACCCCATTGAAGAACTTGCTAAATACAGTACTTTTGAAGAAACCTCGCTGTTGTTATTGCAAGGAGAATTACCAAGAACTGATCAACTACAACATTTTTCAGAGCAATTATATGAAAACCGTCACTTGCAGTATCATATTATTGATCTAATGAAAACCTTGCCAGAATCTGCAGGTTCGATGGCGATGTTACAAACAGCTGTATCGAGCCTGGCGATGTTTTATCCTGGAAGCGAATGTTTAACCGGAAGTAAGGTTTGTACGGATATCCATTATACTCAGTCAGCAACTTTTAAGGTATTAGGACGTATGGCAACAATGGTTGCAGCTTGGACTCATGTAAAACGTGGTTATAACCCAATTGATCCTCGTGCAGATCTTAACTATGCTGAAAACTTTCTATATATGCTTAATGGTAAAGAGCCTGATCCCTTATTAGCGAAAATTTTAGATATCTGTTTAATTTTGCATGCAGAGCACACTATTAATGCGTCTACTTTTTCGGTAATGGTAAATGGCTCAACTTTATCAACCCCTTATAGTGTTATCTCCGGAGCTATTGGTTGTTTATCTGGGCCACTACATGGTGGAGCCAATGCGAATGTGTTAAGCATGTTAAGAAAAATTGGTAGTGTAGATAAGGTGGAAAAATATATTGATGAAAAATTAAACAATAAAGAAGTGATTTGGGGGATGGGGCATAGAGAGTATAAAACCAAAGATCCTAGAGCAAAAATTCTACAAGGTTTGATTAAAGAACTACATGAAAAAAGAGGCGAACAACTTAGCCCCTTATTTGAAATTGCAGAAAAAGTTGAGCAAGTTTGTGAGGCGCGCCTGGCAGAAAAGCGTGTTTACGCTAATGTTGATTTTTATTCAGGTTTGTTATACCAAGAAATGGGCATTCCAGAAGATCAATTTACTACCATTTTTGCTATCGCTCGAAGTGCCGGATGGATGGCTCATTGGCGCGAACAATTAGTTAATAATCGCATTTTTAGACCGACACAAATATATGAAGGTGATAAAGATCGTAAATATGTGCCGATAGAACAACGATAAACCGATAAACCAAAGCTACCTCAACTTTAATAAATGTTGCTTTTACTCTTTGATATAAAGTGATTCGCTTTAAGCAGGATTGAGAAAGTTTTTCAATATATCGTGACCATATTCGCTGAGAATTGACTCGGGGTGAAACTGTACGCCTTCGATGGCTAGCGTTTTATGTTTCACACCCATAATTTCATCTATTTCCCCACTTTCATCCGCGGTCCAAGCGGTAATTTCAAGGCAGTCAGGTAAGCTGTCTTGTTCTATCACCAA